>CADBND010000186.1 GCA_902795875.1 uncultured Erysipelotrichaceae bacterium | reverse complement strand
CGATCTTCTTGAAGATTGTAAAAAGATGAAATAAGAAAGACCACGCAAGTCGAGGATGCGTGGTCTTCTTTTCTTATTGGAGATCTTCGCCGTTTGAAGCGATAACCTTCTTGTACCAGTAGAAGGAATCTTTCGGATAACGGTCATAAGTTCCGTTTCCTTCATCGTCCGCATCGACATAGATGAAGCCGTAGCGTTTTGACATGGATACCAGCGAGCAGGATACCAGATCGATACAGCCCCACATCGTGTAGCCGAATACATCGACGCCGTCTTCGATCGCGGCAGCAAGTGCTTCGATGTGCTTGCGCAGATATTCGATCCGGTAATCATCGTGGACCGTCTTATCTTCGCCAAGCGATTCGAAGGCACCGAGTCCGTTTTCGGCAATGAAGATCGGTAATCCAAAGCGGTCACGCAGGTCGTTGAGCGAGATGCGTAATGCAGTCGGGTCGATCTGCCAGCCAAACTCGGAATCGGGGATATACGGATTCTTCAGCATACGCATGAAGTTTCCGATCCTTTCCTGTCTTTGCGGATCGGCGGTGACGACTGAGGAAAGATAATAGCTCAGGGAGATGAAATCGATCTTCCCCTCCGAGAGGATCTTTTCATAGCCGTCATACCACTTGATGTCGATACCGTGTTTCTTATAGTAGGAAAGTATCCATTTCGGATAAGAACCTCTTGCCATGACGTCGCAGAAGAACATGTTGTATTCACTCTCTTCATGTGCCCGGTAGGCATCTTCGGGTGAAGGTGTCTCCGGATAGAGATGGTGCAGGTTGAACATGTTTCCGATCTTGCATTGCGGTGCGGTATCGTGAGCGTATTTCACCAGCAGAGCCGAAGCGATGAACTGATGGTGCAGTGCCTGGTGAGAGGCGTTGTCCCATCTTTTTGCCATTGCTTCCGGAAGAGGTCCGAATGGCCTGAATCCTTTCGGGATCTCAAAGTCGTCGTAACGGTCCAGGAGGATACCTCCTCCAAGCCAGGGTACGGCAGTGACCATGTTGATCTCGTTGAAGGTCAGCCAGTATGTGACTTCGTCCTTGTATTCGTCGATGAGGAATTTCAGATAGCGTACGCAATGCGGAATGACTTCCGGTGATGCCCAACCGTCATACTTTTCGACAAAGACGATCGGCAGTTCGTAGTGGATCATCGTGACGAGCGGTTCGATCCCGTACTTGTGCAGCTCTTTGAAGACGTTGTGATAGAATTCAACGCCTTTTGGATCCGGTGTTTCTTCAAGACCCGTCGGGAAGAGCCTTGTCCAGGAGATCGACATACGGAAGGATTTGAATCCCATTTCTCCCAGAAGTGCGATATCTTCCTTGTAGCGATGATAGAAATCGATGCCGCGGCGGTTGGGGAAATTCAGTGCTCCTTCTTCCGCTTTGGCTTTTTCGTAATCTTTTTTCAGCATGAAGTTGCAGGGGATCTTCGGACCGCGGTAATAGACATAGTCCAGGTGGCAAAGTCCCTTGCCGTCTTCACATCTTCCTCCTTCAATCTGGGCGGCGCTGGTAGCACCGCCCCACAAGAAGTTTTCAGGAAATCTTGACATCAGCGATTAACCCTGACGGTCGATCTCGTCGGCTTCTTCGTCTTTATAGAAGACCATCGTCAAAGCGAATGTGACGATCGAAGCGACGACCACAGCGATGATGATATTTCTGAGGTCAGCCATCGCATCCGGTACAGGTGCCGGGTTGATGAAGACCGGGAAGGTAAAGATGTTTGGCGGACCACCGGCATAAGAACCGACATTCAGTATCGCACAGATCAGACCGCCTACTGCGGAACCGATCATTGCGGCATAGAGTGATTTCTTATATTTGAAGGTGATACCGTACATACCGGGTTCAGAGATGCCCGGGACTGCATCGGAGAAGGCACATGAGAGAGCCAGGGATCTGCGGTCAGCATTCTTTGCCTTGAGGGCAACAGCCAGACATGCGGCAGCCTGCGTATACTGGAACAGGAAGCCTGCAGGATGGTTGACCGGGTTCTTGCCATATCTTGAGCCGATCGCAACACCGACTGCCATCAGGTTGAAGTGCAGACCGGTAATGACGATAAACGGATAGATGGCGCAGAAGATCGGGATCAGTACTTTTCCAAGCGGTGAGCTGAACAGACCGATCAACAGGCCTGCGAATGCGCTTGAAAGTCTTGCGCCGATCGGAGCCAGTACCAGCAGACCCAGCGGCAGCATGATGACCAGTTCAAGCAGCGGTACGAATACGAAACGTACTGATTTCGGAATGATCCTGTTGAGGAACTTCTCGATATAGCCCATAGCGAAGACACACAGGATGATCGGAATGATCGTGTTGGAATAAGTTGCCGGATAGATCGGTAATCCGAATAAGAAGCCGGCATTTCCGGTACCTGGAATGATCGTCGGAGGTCCGCCCGGGTTCGGGATCGTAGCACCTGCACCCTGCTTGCATAAAGCAACAAAGTCCGGATAGACCAGGATCAGGCCCATGAGGATACCCATGGCAGCCTTGACATTGAATCTTCTGGAAGCCGCATAACCGACAAGGACCGGCAAGAAGTAGTAAGCGACATTGTACGCCCATGTCAGAGTTGCGACAGTCGGTGAATCAGGTGAAAGGACATGCAGGTTGACCAAAAGCAGTACGACCGCCTGTAAGAGACCGCAAGCCAGCAGTGCAGGAAGGATCGGGAACACACAGGAGACGATTGCCGGAAAGATGGATCCCAGGATCTCTTTGAAGGATTTCTTCTTCGTGAGTTCGGGGTCGAGGTTCTCGTCGATCGTGGCTGTCCTTTCGACGCCTGTGATCTTGACGAATTCGTCATAGACTTCATCGATGTCTTTGCCGATGATGACCTGGACCTGGTCGCCGACCATCTGAGCGCCGATGACACCGGTTTTTTTGATGTCGTCGATCTTGACGAGGCTGGTGTCTTTCGGTGTGATGCGCAGTCTGGTCATACAGTGGCCCGCATGTGCGATATTATCTTTGCCACCGACCAGTTCGACGATCTTGGCAGCTATCTGGCCAAAATCTTTCTGATTGTTTGCCATAAATACTCCTTTCTTTTTAAATTATTGTTCGTATATGTTTATACCCTGGCGAGGTAATAAAACCTTATTTGGGGATGAATCCGAAGTTCGTCATATATTTGAAATAGTCTAACAGGAACATCTCTTCTTTAACGATCCTTCCGACATAGTTCTGTGTGCCGTCATTGCGGATCGGTTTCCGGGCGATATGGACTTCGCCTTTGTAGCGAGGGACGTTTCCGTTGATGATGAGGACATCTCCGGGTTCAAAGTATTCCTTATCACACGTTCTGGGTTCGATCGGGATCGGCCGGAAATCGAATCTTCCCCATCTGGACCGGATGATGATATGCGTATATTCACTGACGTTGTGTTTATTGAAACCAAAGAGGACTTCTTTCTCGGTGTCCGATACATCCGGTTCAAGTTCGATGGTCAAAGGGATCCGTTCAATATCACCGATCGGGATCTGTGAGCGGATGCCCGGGAAATAGAACGGCTTGTCTTCAGCGTAGACGTAGATCTCTTTCATCGCTTCAGCGATCTCTTTGAATTCTGCTTTGGAAACAAAGGCGTTGCCGAAGATCGCTTCATCTGAGCCTAACGCCAGAACGTGTCTTAGCTGCAGGGAGACTGGCAGATCACGGTCTTCTTCGATCGTCGGTAAGCCGTCTGAGACCGGCCAGGGACCGTGGGATCCCTTGGACAGTGAGGAAATGAATATCTGTGTCTTCATTCCTTCCTCTTTGAAGAAGCGGTTGGCTTCCAGGACATCTTCGGAGCTTGCGCCGGTATTCCTTAAGGGATAGAAATTGTAGGAGCCGATGATCCTGTCTTTGTTTCCACCCAGTTCGATGACGCGTTTTACAGCGGGGATCAGACTTGCGTTGAGCTGTATGCCTAAGCCTTCTCTGTTGTTGACGATGGCGACATCCCGTTCGTCGTTGAACATCAGATCCAGACGCAGGACGTCCAGTCCGATTTCTTTGAAGATCGAAAGGTCGTCCGGGGAAGCACCCATCTCCATAAAGAAACGGGCGTTGCAGTCACCGTAGACTTCCATATCATATCTGTGGGCAATATCGGTAAGACCTTTAAAATAAGCGATGATCTCTTCTTTGGATCCTTCGACCGAAAACAGGCTGGTAAAGACCTTGCTGAAGCCATGGCTTTTGGCAAGTTTCAGGTATTCTTCGATCTGCCGGGGTGTTTCCTGTTCCGGATAAAGTGATACGCCTAACTGGATCATATTTCCTCCTTTTCAGGTATATAAAACAAAAACTCTTCGAAACCACCTTAAAACGATTATTTCTAATCTTTTAAGGATAAGCCTCGAAGAGTTCTCGAGTTACAAACCTTAACTTCTATTTTCAGTCTAATAAAAAAATGTAAGCGCTGTCAATAAGTTGTACTGATTTTTCATTTATGAAAGGATCTACTCGATCCTTGATACAAGCCGGTTGATGTGGATGACGAGATATAGGATCTCTTCATCGTCGATCTTCTTATCCAGTTTTTCTCCCAGATAGCCGGCGATCTTTGCGGCACAGTCGTAGGACTTGGGATAGGAGGCCTTCAGTTCATCAAAGAGAGAGGTGTTTTCGGAAGTGATCTGCTGGTCCTGTGCCAGACGGCGGATCAGGTAATCTAGGTGCGTGATGAAACGGCTGTAGTTGAAAGAGTCGCGGTCGATGCCGATGGAGAAATCTTCTTCGATCATCTTTGTGCAGTCTTCGGACAGCTGTGCCGTGTCAAAGGTCTCCTTCTTTTTTTCATCGAGCTGGTCGGCAATGAAATGAAGACAGAGCGTGCCGGCTTCCTTGTTTGGAAGCTTTACGCCGGTCATCTTGTGAATGATCTCAAGGGATTCTTCGGCGATATGCATCTCTTCGGGATAGAGCTGGTACATGTCCTGCAAGAGCGGCTGTTCCAGATAGATGTTCTTGTCTTTGCGTTCGATCGCAAACTGCAGATGGTCGGCTAAGGAGATCGCCTTGGAAGAAGGATAGGTGACATTGAGGCGGTCGGAAACCATGTCGATGATGTAGATCGCGGTATTGACGATATTGGTCGGAATATTGCGTATGACACCGTAGTCACTGTCTTTGATGTTGTAGAAGGTGCGGTTGATCTTGTTTAATGGGATGTCTTCGTTGGCTTTGTAGAAGCCGATGCCCTTGCCGAAAACGACCACTTCACGGCCTTTGGAATCGATGCAGTGTGCGATGTTGTTGTTGATGTTGCGGATCACTTTCATCGTATTTTTGCCTTTAAAAAAACTCTTCAATATGCTCATCAAAACAGGATATAAGACATTTGTTTTTATGAGATAAGCTTTCAAAGAGTCTGTATGATAAGCCTTTATTCTACAATTTCAGCATAGGATATCGCTGTTGAAAAGTCAATAAATCGAACTGTCATGTCAGAAGCTGAGCAGATCGTTTCCTTCTTCGGGGCAGGCATAGAGAAAGATGTCTTTGTCCTGCATGCGCTGCCTGGTCTCATTCAGCGCACATTCCGGTGTGTTGTTGTTGCGGGAGATATGGGCGAGCAGGAAATTCCTGGTGCCGGTATCATAGAGTTTTGCGATCGTGTCGGCACAATCAGCGTTGGAAAGATGCCCGTATTTCGACAGGATCCTTTCCTGAAGCATACGGGGATAGGGACCGTTTTTCAGCATTTCCACGTCGTGGTTGGATTCGATGATCACGACATCTGATCCGGCGAGTTCTTCCAGGATCGTGTCGTTCATCAGACCGCAGTCGGTGACGAAACCGACTTTTCTTCCATTTGCAAAGAAGGTGTAGCCGCAAGTCTTTACGAAATCGTGCGGTACATAGAACATCCTGACTTCCATGCCGTCCATGTCGATCGTCTCATAGGCTTTCAATATCAGCCTTTCGGCGTTGATCTTGCGGATGCCGTACATGTGGGATGCATCGGCGTAGATGGGACAGGAGGTATTGTTGGCGATGGCGGGAGCGGACTTGATGTGGTCGGAATGGGAGTGTGTCAGATAAATTGCTTCGATATCTTTCATATCCCGTTCGTGCATCTGCAGGGCGTCTCTGATCTTTTTGAAACCGATGCCCATGTCAATGAGGAAACGGTGTCCTTCGATCTCAATATAGATGCTGTTGCCGGTGGATCCCGATCCGACGGGAATGATGTTTATTGAGCCCATAGGAATATGATAACAGATTTGTTTGTTTATAATGGAGGTATGAACAGAGAAAGAAACATCTTCAGAAGGTTTCCGGTGATCTTACTCATCTTCTTTCTGTTTGTACAGAGATATTTCCCGAGGCTGTTTTCCAACAGGACACTTGTCATCGAGATCACGATCCGTTTCCTTTTGGGATCGCTGGCTTTTTTCTTCACATATCTGATCGATGGAAGAAGGGTATTCTCTTATTTCGGGAATGGAACCATGTATTGTGTGAGGCGGCTTTTCATCATGATCGTCCCTTCGATCTGGATGTCTGTTTTATCGATCTCTTCCTTTGTGATGGGGGAGGCATCGTTTGTGAGGGACTGGCCTGTCCGTTTTATGCAGTATCTTCTTCTGTTTCTTTCTGTTGGTTTTTACGAGGAGATGAGCAGCAGAGTTCTCATCAATGATGCAATCGTGTGCCAGTTTCGGGGAAGAAGGTCCTCCTTCTTTTTTGCGGCAGTCATTTCTGCTTTGATATTCGGGGTCTTACATATCCTGGGGACATCTTTCTCTTCTTCGATCGAGGTCGCATGTGCCATCCTGAAAGTGGTTTCCGCTGCACTGGTCGGAACGTGTTTTCTGTTGATGTTCTGGCGTAAGGAAAATATATTGGGGTCTATGATCATTCACACCCTTTTTGATTTCATTCCTTCCATTGGGAACATCCTTTTTGATGAGAACTTTTCGTTCGGTGTGACTTATGTCATGGATGGTGACATGGGACGGATGGCGATCATCGTTTACTGTCTGGAGATACTGTGGGCTCTGTGTATCCTGTTTAAGATATGGAAAAGCGAGGTCTCTCATGTTGATTTCGCTGCATTGGGGAGGAAATACCGGTGATACTCAATACCGGAAGCCGGACCGATATCCCTGCTTTTTATTCGGAATGGTTCATGAACCGGATACGGGAGGGTTTTGTCATGGCGAGAAACCCCTTTGATCCAAAGACGATCATCCGTTATGACCTTGATCCGAAAACGGTGGATCTCATCGTATTCTGTACGAAGGATCCCAAGAACATGCTGAAACACATCGATGAATTGAAAAGATATCGGATGTACTGGAATGTTACGATCACTCCCTATGGGAAGAAGATCGAGGAAAATGTCCCGCACAAGAAAGAGGTCATGGATTCTTTCAGAGAACTTTCAAAAAAGGTCGGTGTGAACAACGTCGTATGGCGCTACGATCCGGTCTTTATCGACGAGATCTATTCGATCAACTATCATTTACTGATCTTCGAAAAGATGGCTGCTTATCTGAGAGGATATACGAAAGCAGTGATCATCAGTTTCATCGATCTCTATGAGAAGACGAAGCGGAATTTCCCGGAAGCAAGAGAAGTATCAAAGACTGATCAGGAGTTTCTTGTGAAGGAGTTCGTGAAGATCGCTGCCCGCTATGATATGAAAGTGAGGCTCTGCCATGAAGATAAGGAACTGGAGCGTTTCGGTGCGGATGGCTCGGGCTGTCTGAGCAGGAAGGTATTGGAGGAGGCAACAGGCCTTACGTTCAAAAAGACGTCCGGGAATTATGCGCGGCAGGGTTGCGAGTGTCTGCTTGGCAACGATATCGGTGCCTATAATTCCTGTATGCATTTCTGCCGCTACTGTTATGCCAATTATGATAAGCAAGCGGTTTTGAAAAACAGGAGGGATCACGATCCTTCTTCACCGCTTTTGATCGGTCATGTCGAAAAGGACGATGTGGTAAAGATACATCGCTCCGTTTCGGTCATCGAGGATCAGACAAGTCTGTTTTGAGCAGGGATAACAGGATAATCCTTTAGACAAGTTAACCTGTGTCTACTATAATGAAATCAGGATAGATACATATAATATTACAGATCTTATTGACAGGTATCGCTTACCTGGGAAAGGCAATGATATGACTGAGATCAGAAACTTCTGCGATAAGGAAAACAGAGTCCTGGCAAAAGCGGCGATAGGCGATGCGTATATGGTTGGCGCTTCTCTTGTCGGAAACGGTTTTCAGCATGAAAACGTTCCGTTTTTTATCACGGCTCATGCGATCGATGCGAGCCGTAACATCATGATCTTCGGATTGAGCGATGAGCGTTTTTCAACTTACAAGAACCCTATGTTCAAGATGACTTTGAAACAGATGGCCGATGTGAGGTGGGATTCCATCCGGGATTTCATCGAGCCGGAAGATTATCTGAATCAGTTTGCGTCTGCTTTGTCACAGATGCAGCTGAAGGCAGTCGGTGAAGCGGATCTGCCCAGTATTTGCGGTCAGAATAAAGAACAGGCCTATCGGGATTTCGTGTCAGAATATGAGGCGGCTTTTCAAAGGGATGCCTCGTTCGGTGTGGAGACCAGAGCCAACAATATCCTGGTGCGTTCTTTCATGCGCCGTTATGAGGGTGTCGCCAAAAGCGGTGCATTATGTACAGTCGTAGCCGGAATGGATTATAACGGGATCGAGTATTATTCTCCTGCTTCCGCACTGTCGGCGATCAATCCTTTGATGGGACTGATGGGTTCTGCGATCCGCAACCGGCAGGCAGAAAAGAGTTCGGATAAGCTTGGAAAAGGAACGCCGTGTGACGGTCTGGACTGGGGTGCCAAAAACAAGTTCCTGCTGGTATGTCCCAAGGAATATGAGAAGGATGCCTTCAACGATTTCATGGAGTTCGTGCAGACTTTCCATATGGATAAGGCTCTGCGCATGCGTTTCTATGAATTGCGTGATCAGAGGATACAGATGCGTTTACAGGAGACGATACGTTTCCAGGGCATGGCTCAGGCAAATATGCAGAGCCTGATGTATAACCAGCAAAGGCTCACCCAGACGCTGGCACAGAATTCGGCGGCGATGTCCGATATGATCATGGATTCCTGGAATAAGAAGATGGCTTCGGATTCCCGCATATCGCAGGCAAGAAGCGAGGCGATCAGGGGTGTCAATGTCTATCAGAATTCCTATGGACAGAATGTCGATGTTTCGGTGAGTGCCGATCATGTCTATGAGGACCGTTATGGAGATGTCCACGGCGTATCCGGGAACGGTCTTGATCAGGAATTGCTGAACAGGATGGATTGGAAGGAACTTAACAAATGAACAAGGGGATAGAGCTGAGTGAAAAGGTGACCTTGTATGAAGATGGGAAATACCGTTGGCTTTATGAGCTGAACATGTATAAGAATCCTTCGATCTTCTATACGGTTGCCAAGGTGGTGGGGATCTCTGCTTTCCTGCCTCTGGCGGTGCTTTTGTTTGTGACGATGCGGGAAGGACACAGTCTTTCACAGATCATGAAGGAGATGATACCGGTGTATATCGTGATCGCTCTGATGATACCGATCACCGGCTTTTCTTATTGGTTTGTGGCACATCGATATGGCGGTGTCTACTGCATGGTCTACGAAATGGATGAAAACGGCGTGGAATTCCGTCAGATCGACAAGCAGTTTGAAAAACAGAAGGTCATCGCCAAACTGGCGGCTTTCACGGGTGCTTTGACCGGCAATCTCGGTCTGTTGGGTTCTGCCCTTTACAATATGACGGCACAGAGTGCTTATTCTGATTTTAATAAGGTCTATTCCGTAAGATCGTTCAAAGAGAGGAACCTGATCAAGGTGAATTCGCCTTTCCTGTTCAATCAGGTCTATGCACAGGATGAAGATTTTGATTTCGTGGAGAATTTTATAAGGGACCATTGTCCGCGTGTAAGGTAGGTGAAAGATATGAGCGAGTATGAAAGCGGGATCGGCGAGAGCTATTCCGTAAAAGTGGATGTCATCGATGAAGAGGGAAAGAAGATATCCCTGAATGTCGATCCGGTCGGGAAGTTTCATCCGGGAGGATGTACGGCATTTGTCTATGCGAAAAAGGATGCGTTGCTTTCTTTGAATTCGGCGGATGCAGTGAAAGATTATTTTCTGAAGAGGATCTGTTTCGAGAATCTGGAGACGGCGATCGATGATCTGGAGGATCTTTCTCTGGGAAGCGTATTGGAGTATACCGATGCCTTGGATGTCAATGAGGAGAATGAGTGGTTCCTTCCTTATTTCAAGTCTCTGAAACAGAAGACGGATGCTTTCTTTGAGGAGCTGAAACAGATGGATGGAAGGATCGCTAAGATCAAGGTCCATCAGTATCATTCTGCTTTTGGTGAACTGTGTGACTTCGTCGATTATACCAATGCTCCGGAAGGAGAGGATGAGGATACGATCCGTTCCCATTTTGAGACGATCCTGAGTGAAGACAGCGATATCGATGCGGTCATGTCATTTTTTGAGGACGGTTACTTCTATGGGGATGGCTACAGCAGTGATCTGGTGATCGCTGCCGATCTGAAGGAAGGAAAAGCGGAAGAGAAGATGGAGATCATCGATATCCGCTGATCATAATGATATGAAGAGAATACTTATGTTACTATGTGCTTTATTGTTCGTGTCAGGATGTGCGGGTGAAAAGAAAGAGCCCGATCCTTTGGACATGAAAGAGGCTGTTCCTGTAAAGATGGTCTATGAACGCAGATGGGAATACTATGCTTCCGCAGAAAGTGAAGATAAGGAACTGATCAGTGCCGTCAAAGAGAAGATAAAGAGCTTCAGGATCGGTGCGAAAAGCGATATTATGACCGAAGACTTTACGGATGTGATCGTTTTTGTCTATGCGGATGGAAGCGAGGAACGTTTTGTGTTCGAAGGATACAATATCGTTCTGGAAAAAGAGGAATATGAGGTCGAGGGAGATCTGCGTGGTCTCAGGACGCTTCTGGAAAAATGTTTTGAGTAGAACGGTTTCGGGATGATGAGTGAAGAGAGACATTACAGTGCTTTCATTTCCTATCGGCATGTGCCGCGGGACATCGAGGTCGCCAGGCACATACAGCAGAAACTGGAGCGTTTCAAGGCACCGAAACAGATCGCGGAAAAATACGGGATCAGCCGTTTTGACAAGCTTTTCCGTGACCAGGAGGAACTGGAGATCGGTTCCGATCTTTCGGCGAAGATCAAATATGCTTTGGAACATTCGGATCATCTGATCGTCATCTGTTCACCGGAATACAATGAATCGAAATGGTGTCAGCTCGAGGTCGAGTCTTTTCTGAAGTCTCACGATCACGACCATGTTTTTTGCGTACTTTCTTCCGGCGAGCCGCCGGCGATCTTTCCGAAGATCCTTTATGATCATGCGGAGCCTTTGGGCTGTGATTATCGGGGCGATCTGAGGGAAGCAGACCGGATCGAACTGCCCCGTCTTGAATCGGCGATGATCGGCTGTACTTATGATGAGCTCGTGATGCGTCAGGAGAGATATCGGAAAAAGAGACTGACGATCATTTTAAGTTGCGTGATGGCGGCTGCCGCGATCATCATTTCCTACCTGCTTTATTCCAATGCCCTGATCAGTAGAAACTACGCTCTGTCGCAGATCAACGAGTCCCGTCTTCTGGCGAAGGAGTCACTGACTTATCTTTCGAAATCTGACCGTTACGAGGCTTTGAACAGTGCTTTGAAGGCGATCGAAGGGGACAGACCGCAGACGGATGATGCCCTCTATGCATTGGCCCTGGCCAGCAATGCCTATCAGACGCCTTATCATTACAGTGAGTCATGGCGGGTGGATCTGGTCGGTGATATCGATTCAATGATGATAAGCAGAGATGGAAGATATCTTGTCTGTAAGGGAAGTGATGGAGTCTTTCATACGATTGACATGTCGACTCACGAAGAGGTGGCTTTTTTTGAAGTGGGAAGCGATGTCCTTTCTTTTGAGGAGGGGAAGGATAGACAGCTGATCGCTTATGCGGATGGCAGTTTGAAATGTGTCGATATCTTAAATGGTGAGCTGATATTTGAAACACCGATGAAATACCGTTCCATCGGTATCAGTAAAGTATCACCTTCCAGCAGATATATTGCTACGGCAGATTCTTTTGCGGTGCAGATCTGCGATGAGGCGGGCGAACCGTATATGAGTCTTCCTTTGCCGGAAGAACAGGATGGCTACATCACAGATCTTTTCTGGTCGAAGGATGAACACTATATTGCGGTGAAACTGCGTTTATTTGACAGGACGTATTGCGTCGGTCTTTTCGATCTGGAGACGTATGCTTTCCATCTTCTTTCTGATAACTGTCTGGAGATCCTTTCTTTCGGATTCCTGAATGACGGTCGTCTCTATGTCCTTTCCGATGACAATGTGAACCGTTCCTATAAGGGCACGGATTCCTATGAGACGTATAAAGGGGTCTATGATCTGGAGATCTATGATCCGATCGACCCTGTCTTTGTGAAAAAAGTCCAGGAGGATTCCGTGAGCGGAAACTGTCTTGTGGTGGAGGATGAGGGAAAGATCTCTTTGATCCTGTCTGACAAGATCTACCGTTTTGATGAGGACTATGAAGAGATCGGAAGCTTCTCTTTGCCGGATACGGCGGTCGAAGTGCTGTATCATTCCGGCGAATACATCAATGTGGTCTGTGCCAACGGCTATAACGGGACGATCTTTTATGAAGCGGGGAATGCTTCCTTTGTTTCTACTTTCCCGGAAAACTGTGATGAGATAAAGATAGGCAAGGGAAGCGATCTTCTTTCGGACGCCTATGTCGTGAGGAAAGATGGCGACTTGCATATCTACGAGGGTTCTTATGATGAGCAGCTGAAGATCCTTTCCGATAAGGGTTTCGATCATCCGGAAAGCAGTCTGCTTCATGAAGATGATCTCTATGTGAAGGCAAACGATGTCCTGTATCTTTATCGGCTTTCCCAGGACGGGGATGTCCTTACGATCGATCTTGAAAAGGGAAATGCATGGCATCTTCTGAAGGCTTACGAAGATAAGATCGCTGTCCTCAAGATCGATGGAAGAAGCGGGAAACTGTTTGTCCGGTTTTATTCCGGGGAAGATGGTTCCTTATTGGAGGAGATCGATACGTCTTTATATAATATCTATCTGGCTTCGGGGATCCTTTCTTATCCGCTGGATCGTTCTGAGGCAGTCTTCCTGGATGCTTCCTATGACGGTTTTTCTTCATTGTGTCTTGATGGGGACATCCTTTCTATGCATGATGAAAATGACAGCAGGAAGATCGTTATGATCGATCTGAGCAGTCTGGAGAGAAAGGACTATGTTGCGGAAACGGATCTGCTTTATAACGGAATGGCGAGTCCGATCCTGGTGTTTGATGAGGGAAGAAAGGTTCTGACTTATACGGATAACGGCGTATTGTTTATGGATGTGGAAAACGGAGGAGTGAAGGTCCTTTCGGAAAACAACGGGGGAAGGGCTTTGGCGGATGGAGACAATGTGCTGGCTTACAGCTGTTACGATCATATCGATGTCTCTTCTTTGTCCGGGGATCTTTTGTATCGGATCGATCATTTCGATCACGATGTGGTCTCTTTGAAGGTCTTTGCGGACAGGGTCTATTGTATCGGCGATGATCATGTGTTGCGGATCTATGAGAACGGAGAACGGATACGGAATGTGGATCTTTCTTTTGCGGATATGGCTTACAGCGAATATTCTTCTTTCCGCTATGAATTCTATAAGGACAGGCTCTATCTTTTCAGTGATACAGCGCTGGAGGTGATTTCTTTGTCTTCAGACAGTACGATGCCGGTGTATTATATCGCCGATTCGGTACTGGGCTTTGATGAGGCGGGAAGAAGGATCTGCATGTATTCCTATGATCCTTCAAGAAGGGACAATGTGTATTATCCGGCGATGTTCGAGGAATATGACGGAGCTTCTCTGATTGATAAGGCAAAGGGACAGGTGGCAGATTTTCGTTGAGAATATGCGTTGAGGCTATGTTAAAATAAAGACAGAAGAACTGGATGAAAAGGCCGGGAGAGATTCCTTGATTGGAGCACCGAAGGGGAAGAAACTCTCAGGTAAAAGGACCGGTCTTAGACAGAACTCTGGAGAGCAATTCATGCACCAAAGAAGCAATCCTCATAAGGGAGAATCTTTCAGGTAAAAAAACAGAGACAGGATGATTTTTCCTGTCTTTTTTCAAGGAGGAGAAAAACATAATGGAACTGAAGACACCACTGTATGATGCCCATGTCAGATATGGCGGAAGGATCGTACCTTTTGCCGGCTATCTGCTTCCCGTGCAGTACGAGGGAGTCATCGCCGAACATCTGGCGGTGAGACAGAAGGTCGGGCTTTTCGATGTATCGCATATGGGTGAGATCACGATGAAGGGCAAGGGGGCTCTGGCTTCCCTGAACCATCTGCTGACCAATGATTTTACGAAGATGCCGGTAGGCAAGGTCCGTTACTCCATCATGTGCTATGAGGATGGCGGTGTCGTGGATGATCTGCTGGTATACAAGTTCGGGGAAGAGGACTACTACATCGTGGTCAACGCTTCGAACCGTCACAAGGATTTTGAACACATGAAGAAAAATATCCTTGAGGATACTCAGATCGAAGACATCTCCGATTCCGTCGCCCAGGTGGCTTTGCAGGGTCCGCAGGCTTATAACGTCGTGCGCAAACTGATGAAGGAAGAAGACATTCCGATGAAGTATTACACAGCCAAGAGGGATGTGGATATTGCCGGGATGAACTGTCTGATCTCTTATACGGGTTACACCGGTGAGGCAGGCTATGAGATCTATACAGCCAATGAAAACGTGGAGAAGCTCTGGGATCTGCTTATCGAGGCCGGTAAGGAATTCGGTCTGGTACCCTGCGGTCTGGGTGCAAGGGATACCTTGCGTCTGGAGGCGGGTATGCCTCTGTATGGTCATGAGATGGATGAGACCATTTCTCCTTTGGAGACAGGACTGGATTTCGGTGTAAAGATGAACAAGGAAGAGTTCATCGGCAAGAAGGGTATCGAAGAAAGAGGCGAACCCAAGATCTGCCGTGTGGGTCTTGCGATCGTAGACAAGGGCGTCCTTCGTGAGCATCAGGATGTCTATGTCGGAGATGAGAAGATCGGTCACACCACCAGCGGCACGTTCTCGCCGTTATTCAAGACGTCGATCGCAATGGCTCTGATCGATAAGAAGTACAGTGCACTTGATACGATCGTCGAGGTCGATGTGCGTGGCAGAAGACTGAAGGCAAAAGTTGTGGAATTGCCTTTCTATAAGAGAGAAAGATAAACATAAGGGAGGGATAAGATATGTTTAAGAATCCGGAAGAATTGAAGTACACCAAGACTCACGAGTGGGTCAAGGAAGAGGATGGCCTTTGGGTGGTCGGTCTGACTGATTATGCGCAGGATGCGTTGGGCGATATCGTCTTTGTCAACCTGCCGGAGGTCGGCGATGAAGTGAAGGCAGGAGAAGTCTTCTCCGATGTCGAATCGGTCAAGGCGGTCTCCGATGTCTATTCGCCGGTCAGCGGTGTCGTTGCGGAAGTCAATGAGGCGATCGTCGATGATCCTTCTTTGGTCAATGGAGACTGCTATGGCGCCTGGATGATCAAGGTGAAGGATGTGAGCGGTACTGACGATCTGCTCGATGCGAAAGCTTACGAAGAAGTCTGCGCACAAGAGGCATAAATATGGGCAGATATATTCCTGAAACAAAAGCCCAACAGGAAGAGATGCTGAAACAGATCGGGGCAAGAAGCCTGGATGATCTTTATGATATGGTCCCGGAAAAAGCCCGTCTTAATGATCTGCATATCCCGGAAGGGAAAAGCGAGATGGAAGTATATGAGGAACTTTGCGATATCGCGGATAAGAATACAGTATTCAAGTCGGTGTTCCGCGGTGCAGGCGTATACAAAAGATATATCCCTGCCATCGTAAAGACCATCACTTCCAAGGAAGAATTCCTTACGGCTTACACGCCTTATCAGGCCGAGATCTCACAGGGCGTTCTGCAGTCGATCTTTGAGTATCAGAGCCAGATGTGCGAGCTGACGGGTCTGGATGTCTCCAATGCGTCTGTCTATGACGGTGCTGTTGCGGCGGCAGAGGGCATCTTCATGACTCTGGAAAGAAAGAAGAACGAAGTGCTCGTTTCCGATACGATCGATCCGGAGACGATGCAGGTGATAAAGACTTATTGCGAAAGCCGTGATGTGAAACTTGTCGTTTTGAAAAACAGGGATCATAAGACGGACCTTGAGGAAATTGAAAAGGCGATCACTGAGAATACAGCGGGATTGTATGTGGAGAGTCCAAACTTCTACGGTCTGATCGAGGATGTCGAAGCTCTGGCGAAGAGGATGCATGAAAGCGGCGGACGCATCGTCATGGGTTTTGATCCGATCGCTCTGGCTTTGTATAAGACACCGGGTGAGATGGATGTCGATATCGCTGTCGGTGAAGGACAGCAGTTAGGTATGCCGATGGGATTCGGCGGTCCTTATCTGGGTATCATGACCTGCAAGAAGGAACTGATGCGTAAGCTTCCGGGCAGGATCGTCGGCCAGACAGAGGATCATGACGGACGTCGTGCTTATGTTTTGACTTTGCAGGCAAGGGAGCAGCATATCCGCAGAGAGAAAGCTTCTTCCAACATCTGTTCCAATGAGGCTCTCTGTGCCATGACCGCTTCCGTCTATCTGGCGGCAATGGGTCCCAGGGGTTTGTATGATGCGGCTTTGAATTCCTACAGGAATGCCCATTATCTGGCGGAAGAACTGGGCAAGATCGGTTTTACAAGAAAGGATGAAGGAGAATTCTTCGATGAATTTCTGAGCGTTTCTCCTGTTGATCCTGATCTTCTGGAAGAAAAGCTTGCGCAAAGAAAGATCCTTTCCGGTCTGAAAGTGGAAGATGGGATACTGTGGTGTGCCACGGAGCTCAACAATAAGGCAAAGATCGATGAGCTGATCAAGGCCATCGGGGAGGTGTTGTAATGAAACTTCTGTTTGAAGAAAGTAAGAAGGGAAGAGGAAACGCTTTTCTTCCGGCTGCCGATACGGGTTCCTATGTTCCTGATGAGAAATATCTCAGAAAGAGTGCTTTGCATCTTCCGGAAATGGCGGAGGTCGATATCGACCGTCATTACACGCAGCTGGCGAAACAGACGCACGGCGTCAATGACGGTTTCTATCCGCTTGGTTCCTGCACGATGAAATACAATCCGCGGATCGATGAAGAGACCGCATCTTTACCGGGCTTTACGCAGATCCATCCCTTACAGCCTTTAAGCAGTGTACAGGGCTGTATGGAAGTGTTATACAGAAGCGAAAAACTTCTTTGCGAGATCACCGGTATGGATGCGATGATGTTCGCTCCGGCTGCCGGTGCCCATGGCGAATATACGGGTCTTCTTCTGATCCGGAAGTATCATCAGGAGCGCAAGGACTTCGAAAGGGTGAACATCATCGTTCCCGATTCGGCACACGGTACCAATCCTGCAAGCGCGGTGATGGCCGGCTTCAAGGTCGTCAATATCCCTTCCAATGATAAGGGCGGTGTCGACCTGGATGCGTTGCGCAATGCCGTAGGCAAGGATACGGCCGGATTGATGCTGACGAATCCAAATACGCTCGGTCTGTTCGATCCCAATATCCTGGAGATCACAAAGATCGTTCATGAAGCGGGAGGCTTATGCTACTACGACGGTGCCAACCTCAATGCGATCATGGGAAGAGTGAGACCGGGCGATATGGGATTCGATTGCGTCCACTTGAATCTGCACAAGACGTTCGCTACACCTCATGGCGGCGGTGGTCCGGGTTCGGGTCCTGTCGGCTGCAAGGCGTTCTTACAAAGATATTTGCCTTGTCACAAGGTAGAAAAGAAGGAAGAGGGCTATGTCTTTACCGATCCGGAAATGTCCATGGGACAGGTGAGAAGCTACTATGGAAACTTCCTTGTCGTTGTAAAGGCTCTGACTTATATCCTGACTTTAGGCAAGGAAGGTATCCGAGAGGCGAGTGGCAAGGCGGTGCTGAATGCCAACTACATGATGCATCGTCTGAAGGAGAAATACGAGGTCGCTTACGATCAGACCTGTATGCATGAATTCGTTCTGTCACTGGAGGGACTGAAGAAGCAGACCGGTGTTTCCGCAATGGATATCGCCAAGGGTTCGCTTGATTTCGGTATCCATCCGCCAACGATGTATTTCCCTTTGATCGTACATGAAGCTTTGATGTTTGAGCCGACCGAGACCGAAAGCAAGGAGGTCATCGATGAGGCCGTGAAGATCTATCTCGATCTCTACGATAAGGCTTTATCCGATCCGGAATACCTGCACAGTGCACCGCATCATTGTCCGATCGGCAGACCGGATGAGACAAAGGCGGCAAGGGAACCGGTCCTCAAATACGAATTCAATGACTAGACTCTACCGGATCGTTTCGGATCGTCTCGATGTCTATTTCAATCAGGCACTTGAGAAGTATCTTCTTGATCATGTGGAAGAGGATTCGATCATCCTTTATCTCTGGCAGAATGAGAAGACGGTCGTGATCGGCCGCAATCAGGATGCCTACGGTGAGTGTGATGTCGAAAGACTGGAAAAAGACGGCGGCCATCTTGCCCGGAGGATCTCCGGCGGTGGCGCCGTCTATCATGATACGGGAAATCTCAATTTTACTTTTCTGGCGAACAGGAAGGAATATGATGTTTCTTCGCAGAATAAAGTCATCCTGGATGCGTTGAAGGATCTGGGGATCGATGCGAAACGAAACGGCCGGAACGATCTTGAGATCGACGGCCGGAAGTTTTCCGGTCATGCTTACTATAATGGCAAAGAGAGTTGCCTTCATCATGGAACGCTGATGCTGGAAGTGGATGAGGAAGCTCTTTGCAGATACCTCAATGTCTCTTATGTGAAGCTGCATTCCAAGAATGTGCCTTCGGTACGTTCAAGGATCATCAATCTCAAGAGTGTGCGTCCCGATCTGGACATTGCGATGATGAAGGAGGCTCTGATCACTTCCTTTGAAGAAAACTACGGTTCAAAGAGCGAGGTCTTATCTTTTGATGAAGATGAGGTCAGGAAGATCGAAGAAGGATTCGCGGACAGGGACTGGTACTTGGGCAAAAAAGAAGAACACGAATTTGAAAAAGAGAGACGTTTCGATTGGGGCGTCGTGAAGATCCGTTATGACAGGAATGAAGACATATTGACAGCTTTGGATGTCTATACGGATGCGTTATATTTTGATGTGAGTGAAAAGGAACTGAAGGGTCTTCTGAACAGAAGGATAAAGGATATCGATATGGAAGGAAGATCGGAACAGTTGAAAGAGATCGTCGATCTCTTGAAAGAGGAATGAATATGCGATATGACGTGATGATCATCGGCGGTGGTCCGGGAGGATATACCGCCGCAAATAAAGCGGCAGCCAACGGGTTGAGCGTGGTGCTGTTTGAGAAAAGAGAGATCGGCGGGACATGTCTCAATCGGGGCTGCATCCCGATGAAGGCTCTGATCGAAGCTTCCAGACTTTACCGGAACGGTAAAAACGGCGAACTTTTCGGGATCCTGGGAGAGAACATTTCCTTCGATTATGAAAAGGTCGATGGCAGAAAGAGCTTCGTCGTCACAAAACTGCGGGAGGGAGTCGAAAAGTCCCTTAGATCCAACAAGGTCGAAGTGGTGAAGGGAGAAGCCAAGATAATTCAAAGCGGGAAGATCCTTTGTGAAGGCAACGTCTATGAGGGAGACCACATCATCATCGCTGCCGGTTCGATCCCGGCTGTGCCTCCGATCGAAGGAAGCGAATACTGCATCACTTCCGATGATGTCCTGAAAGACGGTTACAGGCCTGCGGAGTCTCTGATCATAATCGGCGGAGGCGTCATCGGCTGTGAAATTGCCGATGCGCTGAACGGCTTTGGTGTAAAGATCACGATCATCGAGATGGCAGAGCGATTGCTTCCGACATTGGACAAGGATCTCGGCCAGAGGCTTGGCATGTTTTTCAAGAAAAAAGGGATCGATGTCTTCTGTTCTGCGAGCGTGAAAAAGATCTCTGAAGACGGTACGGTGATCTATGCCGATAAGAAGGGAAATGAAGTCTCTTGTAATGCTGCGCAGGTCCTGATGGCTACCGGCAGAAAGGCGGCGATCGCAAATGTCTTTGAAGAAAATGTCGGTCTGAATGTGAACCGGGGGATACTCTCAGATAAAGAGGGAAGGACGAACATTCCCGGTATCTATGTCATCGGTGATGCGCGATCTTTCAATATCCAGCTGGCGCATGTGGCGCAAGCGCAGGGTGAGAACGTGATCGATCTGATCCTTGGAAAAGAACCGTCCAATGACATGAACTGCATACCCAGTGCTGTCTATACCGATCCGGAGATCGCTTCGGTCGGAATGAGTGAGGAACAGCTGAAAGAGAAGGGCATCGAATATAAGACAAAGAAAGTATTGACGGGTGCCAACGGACGCTGCCTGATCGAAAACAGCGAAAGCGGTTTTGTCAAGATCCTGATCTGTGAAGACACGATCGTTGGCGGACAGATCGTTGCGCCGCATGCTTCGGAACTGATCGGGGAACTGTCTGTCGCCGTTTCAAGAAAGATGAAGGTGGCGGAACTTGGAAGTGTCATCCATCCTCATCCCAGTATCTCGGAAATGATCTGGGATGCTTGCAAATAAAAGAAAAGATTTTAGAAAAAGAAGATCTGTCGTCGGACAGATCTTCTTGTTAACAGGGCATGCGATGGATCACAGTCGGATCGATATGTTTCAGATCTTTCGATCCGGTACGGTTCATGAATTCCCGGAATTCGCCTTTCATCTTCGTGAAGAATTCGACAACACCTTCCGTTCCTTCTTTGGCCAGCGGTGCCATGTAGGGTCTTGCGACCAGGACACAGTCTGCACCAAGGGCGATCGCTTTGAAGGCCTCGGCTGCCGATACGATCCCGCAGTCTACGAAGACCGGATAGTCTTTTCCGACCGCTTTGCGGATATCCGGGAGGATCATGACCGGCGGTACAGCATAGCTCATGATGTTGTGGTGATGGGAGAGGATGATGCCGCTCATCTTGTTTATAACTTTCTGAACATCATTATCTGCCATGTTCATTCTCCTTTTCTTTTACCACTGTCCATAATGAACGCGGTCTTCTTCGTAATCTTTGTGAGGAACACCACTCTTGTCTTCATCGGGGTATCCGAAGGCAATGATGGAGTGGGGGATGATCTCTTCCGGAAGGGAGAAATATTCTTTCTGGGTATTCACCTTTTCTTCCTGCGGCCAGATGCCGAGCCATACCGAGCCGATCCCGAGATCCGTTGCGGCCAGGATCATGTTCTGGGCGGCGATGGATCCGTTGATCGCCCAGTATAAGGGTGCACCTTTGAAACTGCGTGATGTATCGGCACATACCAGTATAGCCATGGATGCGTTGCCGATGATGTTTCCGGCTCTTCCGGAATGGCTTGCCCAGTCAGACAGCTTTTCTTTGTCGTTTACGACGATAAAGCTCCAGTCACGGGCATTGACGGCACTTGGCCCGCTCATGCCGCATGTGAGGATGGTCCGGATATCTTCTTCACTGATCGGCTGATCCTTGTATTTCCGGATACTGCGTCTTGAAAGTATGGTTTCGATCGTTTGCATAGTCTGTTCTCCTTTTCTATTCAAAGTTTTTATAGTACAGATCGGATCCGACCTGTCTGAGGTGTTCCTGGAAGGTATTCGTACCATATACGGCATCGGCCATCGAAACAAGTTCGACATGGTTGGCCCTGATCCATTCCCTGAATCCGTCCGATATCAGCATTGCGACATCCAGCTGGGGACTGGGTTCAAAGCAACGCTGGTCCCCATCATAGAAGTAGGATCCGTCGGTAAAGACTTCATCGTCGTAGAATCCCGCATGCCAGGCGATCTGCGAACACTCGTATTTGAGGATGCCCTGCGGATCGTTTTTCAGATAGGCAAGAGGGTCATAAGTACAGTTGCGGATATAGGAGTCTTCATTGATCCTTGTCAGATAGGCTGCTTCACCAGGCTGATGGATGTGGACCATGGTGTTTCCTGTTTTTGCCAGAGCAGCTTTCACGGAGGGGATCTTGAATTCTTCACAGACCGCGTTGGTGGCTCTGGCGATGACGTTGTCTCCCTTTCCACCTCAGAAGTCCGGGAATCTTCCGAATAATCTGTTCAGATCCATCTCCATATCAGTTGACCTCGCAACTATTATATGAAGTATCATTCCATTCTTCAGTTCATTGTTTTCCTTTGATTAAAGCATTTTTCCGTTGCGGATATGTTGCGAAAAAAATGTTTAAATAAATCGAACGATCTTTTTTGACCATTTTTTAAGCGTGTGAAAAAGATATAATTGAATTGTAGATTGAGCAACACATAATCGACAGAGAAGGAGGCACACATGGGCATAATAGGTATGTCTATAAGAAGCAGAGCCACCGGCAGTGCCGGTATCATTACGGGTATCTCTAAAGATAAGCTGTCGGTAAGTTTCCAGTATTCGGGGATCATCGATCTGCCTTTGGCAAAATATGATCAGTTGCTGGAAGTGACCAATGAGGTGAGGGAAGGCATAGAGGAATACAGAACTTCCCTGAAGAAACCACGAAAGAAAAAGGAGGTTCAGCAGTAAGATGGAATTCAGGCCGAAAAAGAAACTGGGATTTGGCTTGATGCGTTTACCGCAGAACGATCTTAATGATTCAGCAAATGTAGATGTGGAACAGGTATGCAGGATGGTGGACCTTTTCCTGGAGAGAGGGTTCACTTATTTTGACACAGCCTGGATGTACAACGGATTCAACAGTGAGAATGTCGCCAGGATGGCACTTGTGGAAAGGCATCCGCGTGATTCTTTCACTCTTGCCACTAAGCTGCATGCGGGTTTCATTGAGACTCTGGAAGATCGGGATAAGATCTTCAATGAACAGCTGCGCAAGACCGGTGCCGGCTACTTCGATTATTATCTCATTCATGGGATCGAGGAGTCGATGATCGGAAAATATGAGGATCTGAAATGTTTTGACTGGCTTCTGGAAAAGAAGAAGGCGGGTCTGGTGAGGCACTGCGGTTTCTCTTTCCACGATACGCCGGAACTTTTGGATCGCATTTTAAACGATCATCCGGAAATGGAGTTCGTACAGCTGCAGATCAACTATCTTGACTGGGAGAGCGAATGGATCCGTTCCAGGGAATGTTACGAGATGGCGACAAGACATGGCAAGCCGGTGATCGTTATGGAACCGGTAAAGGGCGGCACACTGGCAAAGATCCCGGAAGAGGCGGAAGACCTTTTCAGGAAACAGGAGCCGGATATGTCGATACCGAGCTGGGCGATCCGTTTTGTCGCTTCACTGGATAATGTCATGGTGGTCCTTTCGGGTATGTCCAATATGGAACAGATGGATGACAATACTTCCTACATGAAGGAATTCAAGCCATTGAGTGAAGAGGAAACGCAGCTCTGTTTCAAGGCGGCACAGATCATCAATTCGAAGATTGCGGTACCTTGTACAGCCTGCCATTACTGTACGGAAGGCTGTCCGATGAATATTGCGATCCCGGAATATTTCTCGTTGTATAACGAGGATATGCGTGAGGATCTGGAAGAGAAGGGCTGGACGATCAATTTCACCAACTACGACATCCTGGCTTCGAAAAGAGGTAAAGCTTCGGATTGTATCGGCTGTGGTCAGTGTGAGGGAGTATGTCCGCAGCACTTGCCGATCATCGAACTGCTTAAGGATGTGAAGGAACATTTCGAGTATTAAGGAAAAAAGATTCATAAAGGTCCGGGAGGATCTTCTCGGACTATCTGATATCAAAGAACTCTACGAAGGATCCTTTCCTGATAACGAAAGGATCCCTTTCGATTTGTTGGTAAAAGAGTTGGATGAGAAACATGTCTGTTCTGCTTTTTATGAGGAAGATGAACTCATCGGCATGTATTATCTCTTTCTTTATGAGGATATGGCCTATCTTTCCTATATCTGTGTGAAAGAAGAATTACAGGATCGGGGGATATGGTTCCTTTATCCTGAAGAAGATCTTTGAAGAGTATAAGGGCAGACGGATCGTCGCCGATATCGAAGAAGTGAAAGAAGAGGATGCGAACTGTGAAGAGGAGAGGAAAAGAAGAGAGTTCTATCTGAGGAACGGTTTTGTGTCGACAGGCATCTTTTATCACATCTATGGTGTGGATTATGAATTGCTTTCTAAGGGCGGTGCAGTCAGGAAAGACGAGTGGCATGCGCTCATAAAGAAACATTGGGGAAGATGGGCAGATACGACGGTCTACAAGAAATCGTTGTAGAATAAGGATATGCGGCGTTTTCTGTTTGCGTTACTGTTGTTTGCGGTGGATGGCATTGCCATGTTTCTGTTTCAAAGATATCCTGCTTTCTTTTTCCCGGCATATCGGGATCTGAGCAAGAGATGGATCGCTTTTCTTTGTCAGATCTATTCTTTCTGCAAGGTTGCTGTATGGGATATCGCTGCTGTGATACTGGCTGTATCGTTCATCGTTTCTCTGGTCTATGTCCTGATCAAAAGAAGATCTTTCCTCAAGTATCTGTCTCATGTGATCCTGGCCGTTTCGATCCTTGTCACACTGACGGTCTGTGGATGGATGTTGAACCATTATGCACCGGACTTAAGTGAAGAACTTGATCTGGATGTGAAAGAATATAGCAGCGGGGAACTCTATGAGGCCTGCTCATATTATTTTGATAAGGCGGCGGATGCGGCTTTATTGATCCCCCGTGACAAAGAAGGTCATGCGATCAGAAGTGATTTCTATGAGATGGCTGCGATCGCAGGCGGTGCCTATAAGAATATCGAAAAGAAATGGCCGGTATTTATGGGATCGGATACACCGGTCAAAAAGCTTTCTGTGATCGGGGAATATCTGATGTATAACGGGATCGTCGGCATGTATATGCCGATCACCGGAGAGGCCGGTGTACCTTCTTCTGTTCCGGAGATCCCGCTTGGTTTTACGATGGCTCATGAGGCGGGACACCGTCTGGGTCTGGCGGGAGAGGAGGAGGCTAACTTTGCGGCTTTCCTTGCCTGCATATACAATGAAGATGTCCGCATGATCTACAGCGGTTACTACAACGCATTCTCATATTGTTTTTCCGCTTTATATTCAGCGGATCCGGAAAAGGCGTTGGAATTATATCAGAGCGGTATTTCAGACGGTCACATTCTTGTGAAGTTGGACAGGAAGGATACGCGGGAGGCTTATGACCGCTACGTTTCACCGCTTCAGGAGGTCTCGGATCAGATCAACGATACCTATCTCAAGACTTTTTCGGAAGAAGAGGGGATCCGCAGTTATGGGATCGTGACGGATTATCTGATCGCCTGGTATAAAAACATAGGATCAGTTCACTGATCGGAGGTAAGAAATGGCAGAAAACAAGAATAAAGAAACGAATTTCAATGAAGAAGAACTTCTGAAGAAAGTGGAGAAGGCCGCCCAGAGGGGTAGCAGCAAGGCAAGCCTCAAGGG
>CADBND010000185.1 GCA_902795875.1 uncultured Erysipelotrichaceae bacterium | reverse complement strand
TCGCGGCACTCAATGAAGGAAATTACTCACGTTCGATCGCTTCCCAGGCCTGCGACGTTCTTGTCAAGGCGAAGGATATCGAGGCGGCGTTTGTGATCTGTTATTCTGATAAGAATGAGGCGATCATCTCTGCCCGTTCCAGAGGCAGAGTGAATGTTCAGGTTATTCTTGAAAAAATGCATGGCGGCGGTCATATGACTGCTGCGGGATTACAGGTAGCGGACGGTTCCGTTGCCAAACTGCAGGCTGATCTGAGTAAAGTTCTGGATGAATATTTTGAAGGAGAGAATCATGAAAGTAATACTGCTGACTGATGTGCCGAAACTCGGCAAAAAAGGTGAAATAAAGAATGTGGCTGATGGCTATGGCCGCAATTATCTGATCGCCAGAGGACTGGCGGTCATGGAGTCTGATGCGTCCAGGAAGATCCTGGAAAAGCAGCAGGATGAAGCTGCAAAACTCGATGCGCAGAAAAGAGAAGAAGCCAAAGAACTGGCAAAGGTCCTGGAAGGAAAACTCCTGACTTTTAAAGTCAAGGCGAAAGAGGGGAAGGTCTCCGGATCGATCTCCACTAAGCAGATCGAAGAAGAACTCAAGAAACAGGGCATCGTCATCGATAAGAGGAAGATCAAGGACAACGAACCTTTGAAGGAACTTGGCACATATGAGATCCGTATTGAATTGTATAAGGATGTTCTGGGCAAGATAAAAGTCAAACTGGAAGAGGAATGATCTTATGAGCAATCGATCCATGCCATATTCCATCGAGGCTGAAGAGTCTCTGCTTGGAAATATCATGCTGTATCCGGAAGCGATGCGCCAATGTATCGATGCCGGTATCAGCAGCGAAGATTTCTATCTCGAGAAACATCGCTCGATCTACAATATCATGTCGGCGATGTTTGAAAATAAGGAGAAGGTGGATACCGTCTCCCTTTCGACGAGGTTGAAGGATTTCGGAGTCTATGACAAGATCGGTGGCTTGGATTATCTGATGCAGTTGGCCAACGCCACCATCTCCAACAACAACACGCCTGAATACATCTCGATCATTCAAAACAAGTCCCTTGCCCGGAAGGTCATAAAAGTCGGTGAAGAGATCGCAACTGACGCTTATGATGCCAGCATCAGCATCGATGAGATGCTGGAGAATGTCGAAAGAAAAGTCACGGATGTGACCAGATCCAAGACGAGTTCTGATTTCAAAAGAGGTGAGGAAGTCTTTGATGATGCGCTGAAACACATCGAGATGATACAGGAAGCCGGTACGGATGTGACCGGTGTAAAATCCCGTTTCCGGGATCTTGACCGGATGACGGCCGGATTCCAGAAAGGGGATCTGATCATTCTGGCGGCACGTCCTTCCATGGGAAAGACGGCTCTCGCTTTGAACATTGCGGTCAATTCCGCTTCCGTCACGCCGGGAGCGATCGCCATATTCTCTCTTGAAATGCCAAGCGAACAGGTCGCACTGAGGATCCTGGCTGCCGCTGCGGACGTGGAGATACAGAAGCTCCGGACCGGAAAACTCAATGATGAAGAGTGGTCCAAGCTCAATACAGCTTCTCAGAAACTGAAGAATCAGAATTTCTTTATCGACGATACACCGGGCATCAAAGTTTCGGAAATGTATGCCAAGGCCCGTAAACTGGCTCAGGATGAGGGCTTATTCATGATCGTCGTCGATTATATACAGTTGATCCAGGCGACCGGTAAATCGGAGTCTCGTCAGCAGGAAGTATCGGAGATCTCCAGACGTCTGAAAGCGATGGCTCGTGAACTCAACGTTCCGGTCATTGCTTTATCCCAGCTTTCACGTTCCGTCGAAGCAAGGCAGGACAAGCGTCCTATGCTTTCAGACTTGCGTGAGTCCGGTGCATTGGAACAGGATGCCGATCTGGTGCTGTTTCTTTACAGAGATGCCTACTACAAGGCGGAAGAAGAAAAAGGCGATGCCAAGAGAGAAGATGTTGAACTGCTTCTTTCCAAACACAGAAACGGTCCGACCGGAAAGATCGTCCTGGCTTTTGAAAAGGAATGCAACCGGTTTTTGAGCGTTGCAAACGATTATAAGGAGAACTGATCATTGAAGAAGGTCCTTGCTGTCATAGCATCAATGATATTGACCGGCGCTATTGTTTTCGGTCTTCCTGTTTTGCGAGGAAGGGAAAATGAACTGAGTGCCAACATAGAGAATGAAAGATCTCTTGTGAAACAGGAGATCCTTTCCTATGACAAGAATGAAAAGAAATATGCGAAGATCTACACCAAAGGCAAACTGATCGGTGTTATTTCCGATCGGGATTATCTTGACTCTTTGATCGAAGCCAAATACAAGGATTACGAGGAAGAGTTTCCCAATACGCAGTTGGGCTTAGGTGAAGACGTATATATCGTGGAAGAATCTTCCTACGCCAATTTCGCGAATGCGGATGATGAGATCATGGCTTATCTGGTCGATAACGATCTGCTCGGTGTCCGTACGACAGCGGTGGAGTTTTCCACGGATGAAGGTGTCTATGAGATCATCTATGTAAGAAGCTACGATGATTTTGCGGATGCGCTGCAGAAATTCTATACCAACTTCGTTTCCGAGGATACGATAGGAAAACTGATGCGGGGTGAGACGATCGAATCGCCGAGCGAACTGGGTTCTGTTGAGACCAATGTCGTTCTCGATGAAAACATCACCACCAAAGAGGTGATCGTTTCTCCTTCCTCCATCTTTTCTTCTGAGGAAGAGATCTATCAGTTTTTATGTTACGGAAGGAACGAGAACAGAGAGTATTATACCGTCCGGGA
>CADBND010000184.1 GCA_902795875.1 uncultured Erysipelotrichaceae bacterium | reverse complement strand
CACATATCGAAGAGCTGAAGGCGGGGATGAAGAGACTGTCGTTTATGAAGAAGGAGGCACTTCCATCAGACCTTCCGGCTCCGGTGGTCTTCCTTCAGGAAACGGCGAGACCGTTGATCCGGGTACATCCGATGGTTCGGACACTTCAGGAGAACCGGTAGATATCGATGATTCGACAACGCCGACAGCTCCGGTCATCGATCCGCAGCCTACCGTTGTTCCGGAACCGGATAAACCGGACCAGCCCATCGTTCCGATGGCGATCCTGATCTCCGGTGGAATGCTGCTGCTTCTGTTCTTCCTGTTCTTCCTGTTCAGAAGAAGAAAAGATCAGGAAGAAGAATGATCTGATAAACGAAAGCCTTGTGTCAAAGAGAAATGGCATAAGGCTTTTTTAGTGTCTGAAGCGACATGAGGCCGGATAGATGGATTTGCTTTTTTCCTGATTGTCTGTTAATATCATAAAGTACTTTGTTGGATGACTCGTGACAGTTTTCTGTTTGGTGAAAGCTGATCGGTGGAATTGTGAGCGAGGCACAACTGGTGCAGCCTGCCTTCGGACAGGTTTTTTTATTTTGTCTAAATATCTAGTTATTTTTCATATAAATCTTTTCAATTGATGCTTAAAAAAGACGATCATCAAAGACAAAGAGGAAGGATCGATCTTAGTCTGCAAGAGATGCCTTCCTTTTTGTATGAC
This sequence comes from uncultured Erysipelotrichaceae bacterium, assembly GCA_902795875.1. Classification (GTDB taxonomy): domain Bacteria; phylum Bacillota_I; class Bacilli_A; order Erysipelotrichales; family Erysipelotrichaceae; genus Colivicinus. Next base: position 3,066 of record CADBND010000184.1, on the reverse strand, counting down.
AATATAAGTTTTGGATAAGGTTGCAATATAAGACCGTTATAATAAGGATGAAAAAACTTGAGACAGAAGGAGAAGAAGATGGGATTCAGAAAAGATTTCTTATGGGGTGGAGCGACGGCTGCCACGCAATGTGAAGGTGCCTGGAACAAGGATGGAAAGGGAGAATCGATCCTTGATCATTGTACAAACGGTGATCGTGAACATCCCCGGCTTGTGACGAGGGAACTGGAGGACCGTTACTTCTATCCGTCCCGCAACGGCTGTCATCAGTATGAGCGTTATGAAGAAGATATCGCGCTTTTTGCGGAGATGGGTTTTAAGACTTACCGCTTATCGATCAACTGGTCCAGGATCTATCCTATGGGTGATGATGAGGAACCGAATCGGGAAGGACTGGATTATTACAGAAGGGTCTTTGAGTGTTGCCGGAAATATGGTATTGAACCGACGGTCACGATAACGCATTATGATATGGCCTGGAACATTTGCGTCAAATATGGCGGATGGGCAGACCGGAGAGTCATCGATTTCTATGCGAAATATGTAAGGACCTTGTTTACGGAATACAAAGGTCTGGTCAGACGCTGGCTTTGTATCAACGAGATCAATTTCTCAACTGTCTCATATGGCGAGATCGTCACTTCCGGTATCCTTCCAAAAAGCGGCAAAGTCTTATGTGATGACGTTCATGCGACAAGGCAAGAGGTACAAAGGCGTTTCGAGGCTTTACATAATGAACTGGTGGCAAGTGCCAAGGCAGTCAGGATCGGTCATGAGATCGATCCGGAAAATCAGATTGGCTGCATGATGTGCGGTTTCACTTTCTATCCACTTAGCTCCAGACCGGAAGATGCTGCGCAGCAGCAGAGAGACATGGAGATCTGGATGTATTACTGTCTGGATGTCGTCTGCCGGGGCGAATATCCTTATTTCGCCAAACGTATCTGGAGAGAAAAGGGTATCGATATCGAAGTATCGGAAGAGGATGCCCGTACTTTGAAAGAAGGAACAGTCGACTTTATCAGTTTCAGTTACTACAAGAGCGAGTGTTCAACTGCCGATCCTGACAAACAGGGCAACATCGAAGACTGGGAATACGGTGCCGCCAATCCTGAACTTCCGAAAACGGAATGGGGCTGGAGTATCGATCCGGCCGGATTGAGGTGGCTTTTGAATGATCTTTACGGCCGTTATCAGAAGCCTTTGATGGTCGTTGAAAACGGCATCGGTGAATATGAGACTTTTGAAGACGGCACAGTCCATGACAAAGCCCGTATCGATTACCTGAGAGCGCACATCAAGGCGATGAAGGAAGCCGTCGAAGACGGTGTTGATCTGATCGGATATACGACCTGGTCGGCGATCGATATCGTATCAGCCGGAACCGGCGAGATGAAGAAAAGATACGGCTTCATCTATGTCGATGCGGATGATGAAGGAAACGGAACTTATGACCGTTATCCGAAGGATTCCTTCTACTGGTATAAGAAGGTCATCGCTTCAAACGGCGAAGATCTGGGTGACTAAAATATAAGAAACCGGATCATCGCTTCATAACTGCTTCAGATCTATTAAATGAAAACAAGATCGCATGTGAATGTGATCTTGTTTTGGATTGTTTATATGTCTATCTTTATGGTCATGTCAGAGGTCGGATAGGTCGAACAGGCATGGACGTAGTTGCAGATCTTGTCCTGACTGCGACGTCCGTCATTGACCGGACAGACGTAATAACTTCCTTTAAGGACTTTGATGCGGCAGAATCCGCAGGCACCACTGCGGCAGGCAGTATGGATCTTCAGACCTGCCCGTTCAAGGGCGACCGCAATACTTTCAGAGGCTTTTGCCTTGATGGATGTTTCCTTACATCCCTGTATGACCTTGAGATCATAGACTTCGTCTTTCTTTTCAAGAGGATAGTCCGGGTATTTCGTGATATCGCGGGCCTGGCCGAAGACTTCGAAGCGGATCCTTCGTTTCGGGATATTCAGAAGATCAAGCTGTTCTTCCACATAGTCATACATGGCTTGCGGTCCGCAGACGAAGTAGGATGTATCATCACTGGAATATTTGGAAATGATGTCTTTGTTTAAGAAGCCTTTTTCACCAGTCCAGTCCGGATCTTCACCGCTCAATACATGAATGACTTTGACTCTGTCACAGAGGCATTTTTCGAGTTCTTCTTTCAGGATGATATCATCCTTAGATACCGATCCGTACAGGATCGTGAGGTCCATGTCGAGTTTGCCAAAGCGGATCTCTTTGGCCATGGAGAGAAATGGGGTGATGCCACTGCCGCCGGCCAGGGCGACAACGTGTCTCGCATCACGGAGCGGCTCATAATGGAATTCTCCCAGACCAACTTCTGCTTTGAAGCGGTCTCCGACTTTGACTTTTTCATAGAGATAGTCGGATACAAAACCGTTTTCTTTCGCTTTACGGACAGTGATCTCGATGTAGGGATCCTGGCCTCTTGTTTCGTATGGGGCAGAAGAGATGGAATAGGGTCTGGAGACTCTTGATCCGTCGATATTGAGGACAATGGACATAAACTGTCCCGCTTTGAAATAAGGAAGGGCTTGCGCTTTGAAGCGGATCGTTTTCGCCGTAGGGCTGGCATCTCTTATCTCCGATACTTCAAGTTCGATGAAGCCCGGATGGAGTTTTCTTGCGACGGAGCCGATCGGATCATATGGCTTTGCGTTTGGGGAAGCCTTATCATAGACTTCCTGTCTGCGGCGGGTGACTCTTGATGCACCGCCGACGTCTTCAAAGAATCCTTTGATTTTCATAGCTGTCCCTCCTTTTCCATCGTATCGAGGATGATCTTGGCTGCCTTACGTCCGTTGGTCACGGCCGGTCCCATGCCGTCGCCTGAGATTTGATGCGCACCGGCAAAGGCCAGTCCGGTGATGTAGTTTTCTTCTTCCGACATCTGTAAGCGGGCGATGATGTGGTCATCCATCGTATGCATGTAGCCGTAGACCGATCCCTGATATGCGCCGGTGTAATGGGCGATCGTGACCGGTGTTTCGATGACGAGTTCCAGGATATGATCACGCAGGT
>CADBND010000183.1 GCA_902795875.1 uncultured Erysipelotrichaceae bacterium | reverse complement strand
TGGCCACAAAAGCGATCCTGCCATCCTTTCATCCGAACTTGTCTATGGATTGCGAAAGTTTCAAAAATGAACGACGAAGCCAAAAAAAGCACTGCTCGCCTGTATCCGAATAATCCTCAGCTTATGAAGATCCTCATATTGAACATGCCTTTTGAAACATGATTCGGCATGTATATTTAGGGTATACCTCTTATATGAATGCCTTTTCTATTCTTTCACGGGATATGATAAAGTGGAATCAGAAACAGAGGTGTATCTAAATGAACGAATATGAAAGATGTTTTGAAGCGGCCGAATACATCCGCAGCCGCCTGGACGCCAAAGATGCGATCGGTCTCGTACTGGGATCGGGATTAGGAGAACTGGGAAACGAGATCTCAGACCCCATCATTGTCGATTATGCCGACATCCCCAATTTCCCCAAGACGACCGTACCCGGCCATGCCGGAAGACTGATCTGCGGAAAACTCAATGATACGAAAGTCCTGTGCATGCAGGGAAGATTCCACTTCTATGAAGGAAACGACATGAAGACGGTCGCCATGCCGGTAAGAGTCATGAAACTGCTGGGTGTCAAAGCACTCATCCTGACAAATGCCGCCGGCGGCTGCAACAAGACCTTCAAACCGGGAACGCTCATGTTCATAGACGACTTCATCAACTATATGGGTGACAATCCCCTCTACGGTCCTAACGACGAACGCTTCGGACCCCGCTTTCCGGATATGACCAAGGCACTTGACCCCGAATACAATGAACTGGGTAAGAAATGTGCTGAAAAACTGGGTATCGACGTCCGGTCAGGCGTATACATGGGCTTCAGAGGACCAAACTACGAAACACCGGCTGAGATCAGATTCGCTCAGACGATTGGAGCCGATGCAGTAGGCATGTCCACTGTACCTGAGATCCTTGCCGCAAGACATTGCGGATTAAGGGTGATCGGGATCTCCTGTATCACCAATATGGCTGCCGGCATCACCGGCGAAGAACTCTCCCACAAGGAAGTTCAGGAAACGGCCGACAGGGTGAAGGAACAGTTCAAACAGCTCATCAGAGAGATCGTATCACAAATGTAAAGCGGCTGTATTACAGCTGCTTTCATTTTTCTTTTGTGATTGCACATAGCCTTTCGTGTAAGAAGATCAGTAAGACAGCCAGGACCAGCAGACAATATGGAAACAGTCCCAGTCCGGTATATCTTGCCACATATCCCAGCAAGGGAGGTGTCGTGATATTACCGGCATAAGCAGAAGCCATCTGCACGCCGATGATCGACTGCGACCGGTCTTTGCCGAAAAGAGAAGGAATGGAATGGATGAGAGACGGAAAGATCGGAGCGGAACCCAGTCCCAGTATGACAAGACCGTACAGCACCAGATCCTCATTCCGGGGCTGCAGGATACAGACAAGACCGGAAAGGATGATCGTTTCACCCAGCCGTATCATCTTTCTGTCATCAAAGCGGTAAGCCAGAAAACCGGAAAGAGCCCGGCCGATCGTGATGCCTGTAAAATACAGTGCGGCAAAAGCGGAAGCTCTCACCTCATCGATGCCCTTTATCTTCACCAGCCATCCCGAAGCCCAAAGTCCCGTGGTCTGCTCGATCGAACAGTAACAGAAGAACGCCAGCATGATCTCAAGGACACCTTTTATCTTCACCACATCCTTCAAAGGAATATGAGTGGCTTTCTCTTCTTCCTTGTTTTTCTTCTCCTTCCACTTCGGAAGGCTTACAAACAAGATGACCGTCAAAGCCAACTGAATCATCGAAATGATCCGGTATCCCAGATGCCAGTTACCGTTTTTCTTCAAAGCCCATGACATGATGAACGGTCCAATCGAAGCACCAATCCCCCACATGCAATGAAGCCAGCTCATATGGGAACTGCGGTAATGCAACGCAACATAATTGTTCAAAGTCGCATCGACACTGCCGGCGCCTAATCCGTAAGGGACCGCCCAGAAACACAGTTCGATGAAAGAATGGGAAAGTGAGTTTCCAAGTAAGGCGATCATCGTCAAAGCTACCGAAACAGCCGTGACCTTGCCTGAACCGAAGCGCTTTGTCAGACGATCGGAATTGAGTGAAGAAACGATCGTTCCGAACGAAACGATCATAAAAATGATGCCGGACCGGGACATAGGCACGTTCAGGTCCTTATACATGATCGGCCAGACACTTCCAAGCAGGGAATCAGGCAAACCCAGGGAAACGAAAGCCATATATATGACGATCAGTAAAGCTCCCATAATAAACACCTCAAAAAAGAACTTCTCATATGTGTCGACAAATGACACGAAAGAATTATAACATGGCGTTATAATATATTTAGAAAAGGGAGATACACATGAAAAAATTTCTTGAAGAATTCAAAGAATTCGCATTAAAAGGCAATGTAATGGATATGGCTGTTGGTGTCATCGTCGGCGGAGCCTTCTCCTCGATCGTTGCAGCACTGACTGACAATATCCTCAACCCGATCATCGCCTGCCTGGGCGGGACTGAGATCGGATTAGTCACACCTTTAGGAAATACCGGACAGGTCATCAACTGGGGTGCCTTCATTTCCGCCATCATCAACTTCCTGATCCTGGCCTTCGTCCTGTTCACGATCTTAAAAGCCGTAAACAAGATGACATCGCTCAACAAGAAGGAAGAAGAAGCGGAACCTGAACCGGAACCGGAACCTTCCGACGAAGTCAAACTTCTCACTTCTATCGCAGAAGAACAAAAAAAGCTCAACAAGAAATAAGCATATCCAAAAGAAAGAAAACACAG
>CADBND010000182.1 GCA_902795875.1 uncultured Erysipelotrichaceae bacterium | reverse complement strand
GCCATCAGAGAAGTGGTCCTTCATAACGGCGGTGTATGTATTGCCTTAAATGACAATGGATATTACTATCTGGTCTCGCAGTTCCGCTATGTCTTGGGCAAGGAAATGCTGGAATTCCCGGCAGGCAAGATCGAAAAGGGCGAAGATCCGGATGATGCGATACGCAGAGAGGTCGTCGAAGAGACGGGTTTTGAGGCGAAGGATATCCGCAAACTCGGTTCTATCATTCCCACCTGCGGGTATTGTTCGGAGCGGATCCATTTATATTATGCTAAGGCAGGAGAACATGTCGGCCAGCATTTCGATCCGGATGAGCGGATCGATCTGAAGAAGTACGCGTTTTCTCAGATCCGGCAGCTCATCCTTGATGGATCGATCGATGATGCCAAGACGATCGCCTTGATGTACTATCTGGAGGCAAACGGTATCGATGGCTGATTTTGATGGGATGATAGCGGGTCTGAGGGACCACAAGGATACCGTAGAAGCCTATTTCCTGGATTTCTTTTCGAAGAAGAACCGGAAAGAGTACCATGTCGATCAAAAGGCTGACTCTGATTCCCTGAAGGCGATCAGGATCATGTTCGAGTCGAAAAAGGAATTGCGGGAGAGGGTGGAACAGTCTTTTTCCTATGATCCTTTCTGTCTGGAGGCTTTCTTCGTCTATTACGTTATTTCCGAGGACATATATGTCGATCAGCGTTTCCGTTCCTATTACGAGGAACTGAATGGGTTTGCTGATCTTGATCCTTATCGGCAGGAAGAGTATCTGCGAATACTGGACTTCTATGTGGAATTCCTGCTGGATGTCCACAATATGACAAGAGCCGCCAGAGTGGAGAGACAGATCATCCGGCTGACAAAGGATTTTTCGCCAAGACAGGTCGACCGGCTTTCTTTCATATATGCTTCCCTGGAAGAAAAGGATGATTTCTATCGTCTGTTTCTTGACAGCGATCTTTCTCTTTACAGTTTTCTGCTGCTGATCGTGACTTTATTGAAACATGACGACAGAAGAAAGGCACAGGAGGTGTGTGAAGAAATGCTTGAGAAGATCGAATACGCTTCTTATCTTGACCATATGTGGGATCTGGATCTGAATGATGGCAAACAGAAGGAATTCTATCAGACGGTCGAGGATTGTTATGAATTTATCGGTTCAGTCCCCGATTTCTTCACATTCGTCAATCTGGTGCGTGAAAAAAGAGACGGGACCATATAAGTGATATAATATGGATGATATGAATATAGATATTGAAAGAATCTCCCAGATCGAAGAGGAATTACATTCGCTAGGGGGAAATGACATCCTTTTTATTGAGGAGAATGGCGAAGAAAGATACGCCGTTATGCCTATAGAACTCTATGAACAACTGGAGGATGTTTTGTCGATGCTTTCGGCTCCACCGAAAACATCTGTGCGGATCGCGGGTCCCGATGAGATCGATCTGACTTACGACGAATACGAGATGATCAAGAAACAGATCATGGATGCCGTAGAGCGTACCTTTATGCCGAAACCGGAGAAACTTAACTGATGAAGGGCTTATTTATCACTTTCGAAGGTCCTGACGGTTCGGGAAAGACGACTGTCGCTACCGCAGTATGCGAAAGACTTGCGGAAATGGGCTATGATGTCATACATACCAGAGAACCGGGCGGTATCGCGATCTCGGAGGATATCCGAAAGAACATACTTCATCCGAAGAATACGATGATGGATGCCAAGACGGAGGCTTTGCTGTATGCCGCTTCCCGTCGCCAGCATCTTGTGGAGAAGGTCTTTCCGGCGATGGAAGAGGGGAAGATTGTAATTTGTGAAAGATTCCTGGATTCTTCCTTGGCTTATCAGGGTTTTGGAAGACAGCTTGGTTTTGATGAAGTCCTTTCCATCAATCTTTTTGCGATCGACAATACCTATCCGGATCTGACGATCTATCTTGATGTGGATGAACAGGTCGGTCTGGACCGTCTATCAAACAGGGATTTCAAGGATCGTCTGGATCAGGAATCGATCGATTTCCATCATCGCGTTTCGCAAGGATATCGTGAGGTCCTGCGCCGTTTTTCCGACAGGATCACGATCGTGGATGCTTCCGCTTCCAAGGAAGAAGTGATCGAAGAGTCCATGAACAGGGTACTGGAATTGATTCATGATAAGAGATCAGCTTAGGGAAAGCGAGCCGATCGCTTACCGCAGCATAGAGAACGCATTGAAAAACAAGAAAGTAGCGCACAGCTACTTATTTTCTGGTGAATACAATCCTTTAAAGATCGAAGCGGCATATCTGCTGGCACAGTCGATCGTAGAGGGGAAGGACGATTTTGCCTGTGAGACCTGTTCCACGTGTCGGCGGATCCGTAACGGCTCCTATTTCGATGTGATCTTTGTGGATGGCTATTCCTCTTTGATCAAAAAGGATGATGTCGACAAGATCCTGGACGAGTTTTCCAGGACTTCTCTGGAGGCTTCAGGCAAGAAGGTATATATCCTGGCAAACATAAACAATTCTTCTGCCAAGGTCCTGAACATGATCCTGAAGTTCATGGAAGAGCCGTCAAGTTCCAACACATACGGCATCTTCATCACCGATCACAAGGAAGATCTGCTGCCTACGATCGTTTCCCGCTGTCAGGAGATCCCTTTTTTGACCAGAGACTTCTCTTTTCTGATCGGCAAGTACGAGGAAAAAGGTTTCGATCATGTGGATGCCTATCTTCTTTCCGCTATCCTGCACGGTTTCGATCCCGATCTTGATCTCAATGATCCCCATTATCTCAATGCGAAAGAATATGTATACAGGACGATCGATGATCTGGATGACAAAAAGCATCTTCCGCTTCTTTTCTACAAGGAGTTTTATACGGTGTTCAGGGATCGCGATGATTTCCGAAAGTGCGTCGATCGCTATCTTTCGATCATGATTCGTATGATCGATGATGCTTTGCAGGGAGTGAGGGTCGGCGATAAGGAATACGACGGTTGTCTGGATAAGATCGCGGCACATGATGCCGGGAAACTGCTGGATATTTTTGTACGGGCGAAAGACAAGGTCGCGATGAATGCGGAAAGAAAGCTCGTGTTTGACGCGGTCAGTTATGAGATAATATCATATATCTGATAAAAGGTGAGTTATGGAAGAAAATTTAAAATATATATCTGTTCGATTTGAAACGACAAACAAGACATACACATTCTCTACGACCGATGATTCGATCAAGAACGGCGATCCGGTCGTCGTTGAGACACAGAGAGGTATGGAATACGGAACGGTGGTTTCCGATCCTTTCGAGAAGCCCAATGTTTCCTTGGAGATCAAGCCGATCATTCGAAAGGGCAATGATCGTGATAAGAAGCAGTTTGACAGAAATAAGAACGACTCCGTTCAGGCGAAACGGATCTGTCAGGAGGAATCCGATAATCTCAATCTGAATATGAATGTCATTTCTGCGGAATACACTCTTGACAGAGCCAAGATCACGTTCACATATCTGGCTGACGACAGAGTGGATTTCCGTGAACTGCTGAAGGTCCTGGCTTCCATCTTCCATTGCCGCATCGATCTGCGTCAGGTCGGTACGCGCGATAAGGCTAAAATGGTGTCCGGGATCGGTGTATGCGGCAGAGAACTGTGCTGTGCCAGATTCATCGGTGATTTCGACAGGATCTCGATCAATATGGCAAAGAACCAGCTGCTTGCGTTAAACATCCAGAAACTTTCCGGACAGTGCGGAAATCTCATGTGCTGTCTGCGTTTCGAGGATGATGTCTATAAGGATCTCAGGAAGGATCTGCCGAAGATGAATTCCCAGGTCGAATACGAGGGCGAGAGATACCGCATCACTTCAATGAACGTCATCGCCAAGAACTGCAAGCTGGAGAATGCCGATCATGCGATCTTCATCAGCCTTGAGGATCTGGTAAAGAAGGGTAAGTACAACAAGCCTGTCAAAAAGGAAAAAGGAGAAGGAAGTGTTGCCTGAAGATAAGGCCACACTTTTTCTTGTGGCCACCCCGATCGGCAATCTCTCGGAGATCTCCGAAAGGGCACTTAATGTACTGAAAGAGGTGGATGTGGTCGCTTGCGAAGATACGCGCAATTCGCAAAAGCTTTTGTCGCATTTCGATATCCATACCAAGACGATCTCCTACCATAACTTCAATGAGAGAGAATCATCCAAAGGGATCATCTCTCTTCTTTCGGAAGGTAAAAATGTTGCTCTGATCTCGGATGCGGGTTATCCTTTGATCTCCGATCCGGGCTATCTGTTGGTGAATGAGGCGGTAGATAACGGTTTTGATGTTGTAACAGTATCGGGTCCCAATGCGGCATTGAATGCGCTGGTCGCATCGGGTCTGGCGGCCAATCATTATCTCTTCTACGGTTTTCTCAATTCAAAGGAGTCGCAGGCACGAAAGGAACTTCAGGAATTGAGACTGTTCCCGTATACGATGATCTTTTATGAAGCACCGCATCGGATCGAAAAGACCTTGAAATTGGCTTTAGAGGTACTGGGTGACAGGAAAGCGTGTCTCGCCAGAGAACTGACCAAGTTGCATGAACAGTATTACAGAGGAAGGCTTTCCGAACTGTGTATGCTTCATGACCTCAAGGGTGAAATGGTCTTGCTTATCGAGGGATGTCAGGAAAAAGAGATCCCTGCCGAAGAGGAACTCCTGGATCTGATCGAAGGATCGGTTCAGGATGGGAACCGTGTCAAAGATGCGGTCAATGAGATCGCAAAGAAATACGGTGTCTCAAAAAACAATCTCTACAATGCCTATCTCAAAAGAAAGGAAGGCTAGTTCACATGGAAATAAATGAGTATCAGAAACTGGCGATGATGACACTGAATCCAAAGATCGAAAAAGACAGGATTATCATCAACGCGGTGATGGGGCTTTCTGCCGAATCGGGTGAGGCGACAGACCTGGTCAAGAAGCATCTGTTTCAGGGACATGGCCTCGATAAAGATGAAATGATTGAAGAACTTGGCGACATCGCCTGGTATCTGGCAGAGGCGGCTACAGCTTTGGATATCGAACTGGATGAAGTTTTTAAGACCAATATCGAAAAGCTGAAAAAGCGTTTTCCTCAGGGATTTGATCCGGATCGGTCGATGAACAGATGACGAAACGTCCTTACTATGGCCACGAATATGGCAAGACGAAGATCGTGAACGAGGAATACCCGCATATTCATTCGATCGACGATCTCTATGATGTCTTCAAGGGCTCCTGGTGTGAAAAGACCTGTGCACCGCGTATGGCAAAAGACTGGTCAAAAGATGATCCGAGCCTTGGCCAGTGTTCCATCACTTCCTTTCTGGTCCAGGATATTATCGGCGGAGAAGTGTATGGGGTAAAACTTCCTGATGGAAACTTTCACTGTTTCAATGTATGGAACGGGATACGTTTCGATCTGACCAGCGAACAGTTTCAGGATGCGCTTGATTATGAGAATGCGGAAAAGCAGGACAGAAAAGTCCATTTCGGAAAGAAAGAAAAGTATGAACGTTATCTGCTTCTGAAAAGCAGAATAGAAGAAAAAGAAAAAAGATAGAAAAAAGGCACGGATCGATCCGTGCCTTTTCTTTTCAATGGTGCACCAGGTGAGACTTGAACTCGCATGGGATTTCCCACACGCCCCTCAAACGTGCGCGTCTACCTATTCCGCCACTGGTGC
>CADBND010000181.1 GCA_902795875.1 uncultured Erysipelotrichaceae bacterium | reverse complement strand
GCATCCTTCAGCATCTTGTCCAGATACTTTTCATATGCTTTGTTGCTGTTATCTACGTGATATTTTTTCGCCAGTGAATAAACAACGAGCTTCTGCTTTACGTTTTCCTTTGCGGATGTCTCTGCCTGCTTATCGATCTCCTTCTGTGTGGTGTTCATCTGGCTTAACAGGTCCTTGTAGGACATGTTGTACTGCTTCGCCATCTCCTTGTAAGAGTTCTTAATGGTCTTTGTCTCCTCTGTGACCTGCTTCTTGGGGTACTTCTTGACCTTGGAGTTGTTGGTGATCTGGTTCAGAACCGTCTGTCTTGCGTTAGATTCTGCAACTTCCTTACGGTTCTTTGTCAATTCTTTACGGATCGCATCCTCATATTCCTTCTTTGTCTTGTACTTGGAGTTCTTCTTTACGAATTCGTCGTCGTACTTGACTTCTGTATTCTTCTTTACGGAATTGATCGTTACATCGAACTCAACGTTCTTTCCGGCAACGTCTGTATTGATGTAGTCCTTCGGGAATTTGAGCTTCAGATGCTGTGTGCTTCCGATATCTTTCCCTGTGATACCTTCCACAAATCCTTTGATCATCTGGGTCTCTCCGATCGTGATGATGGAATTCTCTGCACTTCCGCCCGCAAATTCCTTTCCGTCGATCTTTCCTTTGTAGGAGATGCTTACTTTATCTCCCTTCTTTGTCTTACCCTTTGTGACATCGATCTCTTTGGACGTTGCATTGACTCTGTTATTTACCTCGTCCATGACATCCTTGTTGGTAACTTCGATCTTCTCCTCTTCGTAGGTCAGATCCTTTGTGTCACCGACCTTGACATACTTGTCATAATTGATGAACTTGTAGCTCTTTCCGTCGAATGCGCCCTTGTTCATCGTGTAGTAACATCCTGCTGCGATACATGCGATCAGTATCACTAAAATGATTCCGAAAATAATCTTGTGTTTGATAATGAAATCCTTCATAAAACCTCCTTGAGATTGATTTTTTGATTGATCGACTTTCTATTTTTTTGACCTACTCTGACAATGCGTTTGCCATGAAGATCAAGGATAATCTTCTTGCTGTTTCTTTTGTGTTGCCGTATCTTTGTTTGGCAAGTTCGTCCAATATCTTTACCAATGCTTCTTCTACACTGATCTCATCGTTGTACATATCCAGAATGATGCTTGCGTAATACTTGTTTTTGGGGAGAATGCTTTCCAGTATCGCATTCTGCAATTCCCTGGACGCAGTCAGCCCGCTTATATCCGACATGTCGGCTGCAATATTGCAGGCGGCTGTCTTGATATCATCCCGTTCGCACACGATCGTCAGTTTTTGACTGTTTGGTGTTGCCATTCCTCACCCCCCTGACTTGCAAACATGTAAGGGTCAAAGATGTCCGGAATATGCGCATTCAAATTTTCGATCTCATCTTCGGATAACTCATGTTTCGGTTCCGCGATGGAATACCACAGCGTTTCTCTGATCTGTGTCGGTAATTCGTTGACATTCAGACTGGTCATCGTCACTTCATCCTTCATGATGCTTCTTGTAAATACGATGCCTGCATTTGTCCTGTCTTTCGGATCGAAATACCAACATCCGATATTGCCGTCCACTCCGTATTCCATAATCAGATAGGCCATGAAATCTCTGATCTCCGATAAATCGATCAGGTTTGTTTCCCAGGCTACGCTGACGCTGCTATATTCAAGATCGTCGAATTTCTGCACATTCTCATTACCCGGTATTTTTCTATATGCCCTGTCTCTTTTATCAATATCTTTAAATTCCATTTCGACCATGATGGTCAGACCGTTATAATCGGTGTTTTCGTTTTTTCTGTCTTCACTCATTGTTGCACTCCTCGCTCTTGTTTCTGTTTCGTATCAGAAACAGAGGGATCTCCACCAGGAGGATGCCCGCCAGGATACCTACGCCTACCGATAAGGTCAATACTGCTGCTTCCTCATCCTTGCTTGCGGTATACAGGATGGCCTGAACAGAAACAACGATCATCAACGCGATATATCCGGCAATTTTCGATTCCGCTTCGATCCAGGTCGCAAGCGCCGCAGATGCGACGCCTGCGATGATGGAGATCATCAAAAACCATACACTGTATTCGATCATCTCTTCTTCCTCTTTCCTCTTCCGGTTACAAGTTTCTTGCCACCAGAGGTTTCCATGTCATAGTACAGCGGGCTGCATAGGAAGATGGATGAATAGGTTCCTGCAAGTACTCCGATAAGAAGCGGAAGTGTATACTGCATCAGCTGACTGGATACCATGACCATCAGCGGAATGATCGCTACCGCCGTTGTGAGTGATGTCATCACGGATCTCGATACCGTCTGCTCGATGCTTCGGTTGATCACATCTTCGAGCATGGCCTTCTTCATAAGACCGGAGTTTTCCCTGATACGGTCGAACACAACGATCGTGTCATTGATCGAATACCCCACGATGGTAAGGATCGCCGCGATGAACGGATTGTTGACCGTCAGTCCGAAAATCGCATACAGGGAGATCAGAATCAGTACATCGTGCAGGATACCGGATACGGCCGCCGCACCATACTTCCACCTCTTGAACCGGAAAATGATGTAGAGAAGCATACCGATGGCGGCCAGAAGGATGGACTTCAGCGCGTTCCCCTTCAGCTCCTGCCCGATCGTCGGACCGAACTCCTCGGATGAGATCACAGCATCATCCTTCAGATCAAACTTCTTTTCGATCGCCTTCTGTACCTTATCTCTCTGGTCGGCATTCAGCGCCTTTGTTGTCTTGATGATGATCTCCTTCTGTCCCTTTCCGGAATAGACGATCGTTTCATTGAGATCAAAGGGCTTGATGGCCTTCTCTACATCGGCTGTAGCCACCTTTTTGCCCATATCCATCTGGATCATGGTACCGCCAGTGAAGTCGATTCCGTAGTTGAAACCGCGGACGCAGACGGTAAGAAGTCCTGCAACGATG
>CADBND010000180.1 GCA_902795875.1 uncultured Erysipelotrichaceae bacterium | reverse complement strand
GCTTTCTTTTCATCGAGCTTACCCTCTGCACCGGGAAATTCATACATTCCCGCCAGAAGTCCCTTATCCGGTCTTTTTCTCAATAAGAACTTTTCCGCATCCCTTATGACAAACAAAGTCCGATCCTCGATCCTTCTCTCCTTGTCTTTACTGCGGAATGGAATACAGTCCCACGCATCCTTCTTGCAGGCAAAACAGTTTTCTTTCAATGGACAGATCGCACAATCCGGGGAACCGTTTGGAACGCAGACCACAGCGCCAAGATCCATGAATGCCTGACTCAGATCAACGATAAAGGTTGGATCTTCTATCCCATTTTCCTCATAAAAACTGCGGATCGTCTCCTCCAGCTTTTGAAACACATCCTTTGAACGGATGTTCTCCTTTATTCCGAAATAACGCGCAAGTACCCGCAACACGTTCCCATCGACCGCCGGATAAGGCTTGCCGAAACCGATCGCCATGATGGCACCGGCCGTATAAGGACCGATACCCGGAAGAGATAAAAGCTCCTTATAGTCCTGCGGCAGAGAACCGTTATACTTTTCCACCAGGATCTGTGCACATCTTTTCAGATTCCTTGCCCGCGAATAATAACCCAATCCTTCCCACAGACGAAGCAGCCTGTCCTCATCGATGGAAGCCAGCGTTTCGATATCCGGTACTTCCCTTTTAAAACGCAGGAAATAGGAAATGACCGCTTCCACTCTTGTCTGCTGCAGCATGATCTCGGAAAGCCATACGTCATAAGGATCCTTGCTGTCCCGCCAGGGAAGATCTCTTTTATGTTGACGATAGAAAGACAGCAGTCTTTCCATGTCGTCATAGCGAAGAAGATAATTCACATTTTTATTGTATCGCTTACAAAAGAAAAAGGCTCTGTGAGCCTCCTCTAGAAGTGTTTTACTCTTCCCTTGAAATGTTCGTAGATCGCGTTGTTGTCGAAACCGTCGACATTCTGCGACTGGAAGACATAAGGCCTCTTGCCATGTGAAACCACGATCTTGATCGCCTCAGTAACGATCGTATCGATCAGAAACATCGTGACGATCGAAGAAGCCGGGCCGGTCTTGATCCCGTCGATATCGAGCGCCGCATCACCAGAAGGAACGCAGGAATCGATGACACAATCGGCACATTCAAATAAACGCTTTCCCGAAGGATGCCGGGAAGTCGTATTCCTGGACTGTTCCAGATTGGTCAAAGCGACAACATAGACTCCTTCCTTCTGACAGCGCATGGCCATTTCGATCGGCATCGCATTCCTGCCTGAATTGGAAGTGATGATCATGATGTCACCCGGTTGAATATTGTAGGAATCATAGATGACATCGGAAACACCGCTTGTCTTCTCCATGGCACCCGATCTCTGTGCGCCGAAAGAAGTCAGGGTATCCGGATCGAGCATCGCATCCACATTGCCCAGGCCTCCCGCCCTGGCAAACAGTTCGATCCCCAGCATATGGGAATGACCGGTACCGAACGTGTGGATCACCTTGTCGTTTTCAATATTCTCCGCAAACTTCTTTGCCAAAGCATCGATCGTATCTTTGTTTTTCTCTTCCGCGACCTTCAGAAGGTCAACGATCTTATCACCGTATTCGTATATCATCCTAAGCTCTCCCTTCATATTTCTTTCTTAAAGCAGCATCGTGTTCTTCATCTCCGTTGAGGACCGGAACATCAAAACCGTCTTCCTTCATCAGTTCGATCGTCCTAGCGGCAATGGCCTGAGCGATACAGTTGTTGCATATGGAAGAAACGGAACATACCTTTGCCTCAGACGGTGTCTGTAAGAGCGCATCGCCATGCGGACCGCAGTTGTCGATCACGATATCGCCAAACTCATAAAGCTTCTTCCCGCTCGGATGTCTGGGTTCTTCCGCCAGAGTGTGTTTCATCGAAGTGATGATGATCACTTTGTGGCCATTCTTCTTCGCGAGATCTGCGATATCGATGACGATCCCGTTGATCCCTGAATTGGAAATGACGATGAAGACATCCTGGTGCTTGATGTCGTAGAGCTCATAGAGCTTCTGCGCAACGCCCGGCTTTCTTTCGAAGATGTCCTTCCTGTCCATAAATACTTCTACAGGAACACCGCCCTTGCTGACGAAATCGGACATCTCCATGATATGGATCGGAACAAGTGAACCCACTCTGCCCTTGATATCGATGCCCAGACCGACCGAGTGGCCGGAACCGAAGACATGGACCACACCGCCGGTCTCGAAACATTCCTTCAAAGTCTGCGCACATTCTTCCATCTTATCTTTCTGGGAATCATACAGCTGATCCAGCAGTCCCGTCAGTTCATCCTTGAATCTTTTTGCGTCGATCATTAACGGATCCTCCTTCCATAAGGATCGGTCAGCGAATTGTTGTGCACATCCGCTCCCTTGATATTTGCGCTGAGAAGCACCGGAGCCTCCAGGCCTTCCGAAACGAAACATCTGTATACTTCCGCCGTCAGCATCTGCGCAATGATGTTGGCGAGCGTCGAAGAGATCTGGGAAGTCTTGATCCCGTCCACATCGAGCACAGTATCCGGCTCGTCCGCCATCATATCCAGCCAGGCATCGCAATAATCCAGAAGACTGCCGCCATATTTGTCGTAGGTCTTCTTATTCACGACTGCCACGACCTTCTGTCCCTTCTTCTTCGCTCTTTGTGCGATCTCCAGGATCAGAGGTTCATTCCCCTTTGCGGAGACCAGACAATACATATCACGATCATCCAGTTCATAGATCTGTTCAAACAGGTCTGCGACTTCACGGTCCTCATAGATCTTTCCCGAATCGATCACGTCCGGACAGATCATCTGCTTCAAGACCAGTTCCTTTGGTTTCAGCCCGTGAAACAGAGCGATCCCGCCGGCCCGGTAGTTGAGTTCATTCACGAATTCTTCCCCATGACTGACACCGAAGAGCTGAACGACCCCGCCTTGTCTCATGCAGGAAGAAAACAGCTTTGCGACCTCTTCGATCGTCCCAAGCTCTTTCTCATAAGCTCTTTCGATACCTTCTTTCACAAGCTCGAAATACCGCTTTTTGATATCCATTTTTGTTTATCCCTCTTTCTGTCAAATCTATTATACCGCTTATCGTATATCCCGGCTCATATTGTAGCCCTCCTTATCTTTTTGTAAGATGGCGTGCCATGATATAATGCAGATATAAATGGGAGAGTAACATATGATACCAGAGAATCTAAAGAACTACATGTTCAATGAAAACGATTTTTTCAACGAGAACTATGTATGTGAAGATCCTGAAAAGGAGGAACTCGTCAAAAAGCTTGCGAATATGATCACGGACGATATCGCGATCAGAAAGCCGTCTGACGTCACGACTTCCCACCCGGATTTCTGGATCTTGGACCGTCTTCTGAACAAGGAACAAGTGAAATTCATGCTGTCATTCGAAAAGAAAAGAGTCGTCAAGCTCCTTCCCGAACAGCTCGCGGAAAGAAACGGAATGACACCGGAAGAAGCCGAAGCGATGGCCTTTGCCATCTGTGAGATCGGCCTCATGGAATTCGACAGAGAAAACCCTGAAAGAAGAAGACAGTATTTCATACCGAAATGGGTCGTCGGATCAGGCGAATACATGATGATGAACTCCGCGCTTCTGGAAAAACACCCGGAAGTCGCCACCTTCTTCAACTACGCCTCCAGTGTACCGGTAGGAAAAGTTGCCAGACTCGTCCCTCCAGGCGGAGGAGGACTGG
>CADBND010000179.1 GCA_902795875.1 uncultured Erysipelotrichaceae bacterium | reverse complement strand
TACAGATGAAGGATGGCTTCAAGTTGTCTGAGTTTGCGGATGTCATCGTCATCATGGTCGTCGTAACGATCAATACGATCATGTCTTTGATCCAGGAGTCCAAAGCGGAAGACGCAATGGATGCCCTGATGCAGATGACCGCATCTACTTCAAAAGTGTTAAGAGACGGTGAAGTGGAAGTCGTAAAATCAGAAGATATCGTGTTGGGAGATGTCATCATCTATGAAGCTGGCGATACCGTTCCGGCAGATTGCCGTATCCTGGAATCTCATTCCCTGAAATCGGAAGAAGCCGCATTGACAGGTGAATCCGTACCGGTAAACAAGATCGTCGATATCCTTATGCTGAAAGATGGCAAGGAAGATATCACACTCGGTGACCGTCAGAATATGCTTTATAACGGTTCTACAGTCGTTTACGGACGTGGCAAGGCAGTCGTTACTGCCTGTGGCATGGATACGGAAATGGGTAAGATCGCTGATGCGCTCACGCTGGCTGAAAAGGAACTTACTCCTTTACAGAAGAAAATGGGCGAATTATCCGCTTTCCTTACGAAACTGGTCATCTGGATTTGTGTCATCGTCTTCTTTGTCGGTGTCGTTGAGACCGTATTTATTTCTGATGAAGGATTCTCATGGGCGCTGTTAGGAAAAGCAACATTGGATACCTTCATTGCGTCGATCGCTCTGGCTGTCGCTGCGATACCGGAAGGTCTTCCGGCTGTTGTTACGATCATCCTTTCCATCGGCGTATCTGCCATGGCGAAAAGACAGGCTCTGATCAGGAAACTGACTGCTGTTGAAACGCTGGGCTGTACAAATATCATTTGTTCGGATAAAACAGGTACACTGACGCAGAACAAAATGACAGTTGTCGATGAATTTACCAGTGACAAAGAGCTCCTTGCTTCGGCAATGGCATTATGTTCTGATGCCGAGATCAAACCCGGAGAGACCAATTCGACTGGTGAACCGACAGAGGCGGCTCTTGTCAATTATGCCAACAGTATCGGCCTTCCGAAATACGAACTGAAAAATAAGTTCCCGCGTGAAGCGGAAGCACCGTTCGATTCCAACCGTAAGATGATGTCAACGATCCATCCGTATGAAGGCGGATATATCCAGTATACGAAGGGTGCGCTCGATGTCATGCTGAAACTCTGCACTTCCTATCTTTCTGAGAATGGCGAAGTCAAGATGACAGATGAACTGAGAGATCAGATCATGTCCAAAAACAAAGAGTTTGCCTCAAAAGCATTGCGTGTTCTTTGTGCTGCATACAAAAAATATGATGCGATCCCTGCTTCTGTTGAACCGGAAGATCTGGAATACGATCTGACTTTCATCGGTATCGTCGGTATGATCGATCCGTGCCGTCCGGAAGTCTATGAAGCTATCAAAGAATGCCGTACAGCAGGTATTCGTCCTGTTATGATCACGGGTGACCATAAAGATACAGCAGTTGCGATCGGTAAAGATCTTGGTATCATCACAAATGAAGATCAGGCTATCGAAGGTCATGATCTCGACAAGTATTCCGATGAAGAGATGCTGGATGTCGTTACCAGGTATTCTGTCTACGCCCGTGTTCAGCCGGAGCACAAGACCAGGATCGTCAATGCCTGGAAGACAAGAGGCATGGTCACTGCAATGACCGGTGATGGCGTCAATGATGCGCCGTCCATAAAAGCAGCCGATATCGGTATCGGTATGGGTATAACCGGTACGGATGTTACGAAGTCCGTTGCGGATATGGTTCTTGCGGATGACAACTTTGCGACGATCGTCAATGCGGTCGAAGAAGGAAGGAAGATCTTCGACAATGTCTGCAAAGTTATCCAGTTCCAGTTATCTACGAATCTCTGTGAAGTCATTATCATGTTTGTGGCTTCCTTACTGAATTTCACGATCTTAAAACCTGTCCATCTTCTTTGGATCAACATGGTCACGGATTCACTTCCGGGTCTTGCACTTGGTATGGAAAAGGCAGAAGGCGATGTCATGACTAGAAAACCGCGTAATTCTTCTGACGGTATCTTCTCAAATGGTGCCGGTATAGATATGGTTTGGCAGGGCATCTACCTTGCGATCATTGAGCTGGCTTCTTATTTCATCGGCCTTTATATGGAAAAAGGTACGATCGCCGGATTCTTTGGCGGAGAGGACTGCGTCAATGCCATCGCAATGGCTTTCCTTACTGTCAACTTCTCGGAGATCTGCTGCGCAATCAATATGCGTTCTCAGACTAAGTCGATCTTCTCTGCTTCAATGATGAAGAATTTCAACTGGTGGCTCTTTGGTGCGGTTATCGTCACTTCTATCATTACACTTTCTGCGATCTATGTTCCGGGTCTTTGCAATGTATTTGGTATCGTCACGGGAACGTTTGAACTGAAGGAATTGTTGATCTGTGTCGTCTTGGCATTAAGTACTTTCCCAGCTTTTGAAGCAGGTAAGGCACTGCGAAGGATGGCTTCTGAAAACCAGTAAAATAAAGAAAGAGAGGCTTCAAGCCTCTCTTTCTGTATCGTTCATATGAAGGTCAGTTTTTGAAATAGAGATTGACCTTTTCTTTATTGTAAAGGGATAGAAGGAAGTTCTCTTTGGCTTGCGGATATTCATGGTAGATCCGATGCAGCATCTCTTTGACATCCTGTCTTTTTGTGTAACCGTCGTTGGGGCAGCCGGATTTGATGATAGGGATCTCAAGCTGTCTGCAGGTCTTGGCGATATCCGATTCAAAGGACAGGCAGAAAGGACGTATGAATGTCGTTTCTGAATTGG
>CADBND010000178.1 GCA_902795875.1 uncultured Erysipelotrichaceae bacterium | reverse complement strand
GTCGTGACGAAATAGTCTATAATAGCCTTATGAAAAAGAATAACGGCGGTCTGGTTTATGTGTTGTTGGGTGCGATCGCTTTTTCTTTGGGCGGCGTGTTTGTGAAACTGATCCCCTGGAATCCGATCGCGATCAATGCGGGACGCTGCATCTTTTCTTCGATCATCATCTATTCCTATATCCGTCTTTCCGGGAACAGGCCTGTTTTCAATAAAACGGTGATCCTCGGTGGCTTGTGTGTGGCGGCGATGTTACTTTGTTATGTGGCTTCGATGAAGATGACCAGCGCGGCGAATGCGATCGTTCTGGAATATACGGCACCGATCTTCATCATTGTTTTTGAAGCGATATTTCTGAAGAAAAAACCTTCAGGCCTGGATGTGACCGTCTGTCTGGCTGTATTCCTGGGTATCTGTATCATCGTTTCCCAGACCGGTGGTCAGGGAAATCTTATGGGAGATCTCGTAGCACTTATGTCCGGTGTCTTTTATGCCTTTACGATCATGTTGAACGACTTTGAAGGCGGAGATCCGATCTCGTCGGTCCTCTTCGGTCATATGCTTACGGCGATCATCGGTTTTCCTTTCATTCTGAGACAGGCCGATATGAGTTTCAATACGCTCATGCTGGTAGCGGCTTTGGGTATCTTTCAGGCCGGTGCCGGTTACACCCTGCTGACGATAGGACTGCGGCACAGCGATCCGCTTCCGGCTTCGCTTATTGCCAGTATTGAACCGGTACTCAATCCGATCCTGGTCGCCATCTTCTATAAGGAGTATGTCGGACCAAGGACACTTATCGGTGCAGCCATTGTCATCGGTTCCATAATTATATACAACATCGTTTCTATGAAAAGGACTAAGGATAATTCATGAATATCATTCATTTCATAGAGAAGATCCCGTTTCTTCACAGTGAGATAGTGGAAAAGGCCGCTTTGCCTTACATGATCATCCTGTATCTGGTCGATGTTTTCTGCAGTTACAAGGCTTATGTCCGTTTTAAGGAGCCGGTCTGGCAATGTCTGATCCCTTTCTATAACTGGAAGGTCTTCTTTGAATACTGTTGGGAATTGAAGGCTTTTTATGAACATCTTGCGATCGAGGTCTGCGGACTGTTGTTGCCTGTGATGACCTCTCTTCTTTCCAAAGGTCTTGTCTTCTATATCTTTGTGATCATCGATCTTCTGGTGGCCTGCATGGGACTCAAGCATTCCTTTGAGATCGGCGTGTTCATACTTCGTTCTTACGGATATGAAGTGAAGAAATATATTTGGAGCATCTTTGTTTTTGATATCGTGCTGATCCTGACTGCGAACAGAGAGTATCTGGGAAATAAGAGTTCGCACCATTGAGCGCTTTATAAAAAATTAACAAAAAAGATATAATAGATTAGGTAGAATACCTGGGAGGTTTTTTATATGAAGGTTTTACTTGCGGGGGCTTTCGGTAATCTCGGTTTTGAGATCCTGAAGGTCCTTGTGGAAAAGAAATACGAGATCGTTGCGGCGGATCTGAAAGAGAAGGAAAACAACGGTCTGGAAGGAAAGTATGTATTCAAGTCCATCGATGCGACCGATCTGAAGACGCTGGACGGCATCTGTGATGGCGTCGATGTCGTCGTTACGACCATGGGTCTTACTACTTCTTCAAAGAAGTTCACAGCTTATGATATCGATTATCAGGGCAATCTCAATCTTTACAATGAGGCGAAGAAGGCCGGTGTAAAGAAGTTCAATTATGTTTCCGTCATTTCCTGTGATGAACCGGGTGCTGAGAAGGTACCGATGCTGCATGCGAAATACATGATGGAGCAGGAACTCAAGAAGGGCGATATGGAATATGTCATCTATCGTCCGACGGGTTATTTCTATGATATCGCCAAGGTCTTCAAACCTTATGTCGATAAGGGCGAGATGCAGCTGCTGAAGGGCTATCACGGTGTCAAGGCCAATGTCGTAGACTGTCCGGATTTTGCGCGTTTCATCGTCGATCATCTTCTTGACAGCAATGTCACCTACAATGTCGGCGGCAAGGAGACTTACGATTATGAAGAGATGGCAAAGATGTGCTTCCGTGCTGCCGGAAAGCCGGTCATCATTAAGGATTCGCCGATCTGGATGTTTTCGATCCTGGCAAATCTTCCCAAGATCAAGAAGGAAGGAAAACATGACATCATCATGTTCTCAAAATGGACGCTGTCACATGACCTGGTCGGTGATACGAAGGTCGGGGATGCTTCCTTTGCGGAATATATAAAGGATTACTTTGGAGGAGAGAAATAATGTTCAGGCTCGATCCTTCCTATGTAGGAAAAGTTTGGCCAGCTTTTATGTGGGGCGTGATGCTGGTGGCGGCTCTTGGCTGCTGCATGGGTTTCAAGGAATTTGTCTGGTTCATGTCTGTCGGATACGGTTTCGCAGTCATGTGTATCGGACTTTTCCATCTGATATTCGGTCTGGTGAATCACAGCTTGACGGCAGCAAGCGCCGTGATATCTGTTCTGTTTGTGATATACGGTTACCGTCTTGGCGGCTATATCCTGAAAAGAGAGCTCACCAATAAGGCGTATCGCAAGACGCTGGAATCGACCGGTTCGACCAAGGCGATGCCGATACCGGTATCCTTATGCATGTGGGCATATTGCGCATGGATGTATACGGCACAGACTTCTGCCTTGTCCTACAGAGTCATGAATGGGGCAAAGGACAATCTCTTTGCCTGGATCGGTATCTGCATCATGATCCTGGCGATCTATGGGGAAGCGACAGCCGATCATCAGAAGTCCGAGGCCAAGAAGAAGGCTCCGAAGCGTTTCTGTGATACAGGTCTTTACAGATATTGCCGCTGTCCGAACTATTTCTCAGAGGTTCTGTTCTGGGTCGGTGTTACGGTCACCGGTATCGGTGCCGTTCAGGGCAGACAGTGGATCATGGTTTTGATCGCATTGGTATTGATCACATATGTCATGTATAATTCCGCTTCCCGTCTGGAACTGCGGCATGAGAAGACGTACGGTCTTGATCCGGAGTATCAGAAATATTCCGATACCGTTCCGCTTCTGTTCCCGTTTACGAAACAGTATCATTCAATGAAGGTCTACAGGGATTAGTATGAAACAGTTTACTGTTCCGATGGCCTTGGTGGATTACATCCCGGTCATCTTATTTTGTCTGGGTGCCTTGACGATCATCAAAGAGTTCAGGAAGAAGATGAGTTCTGTCTCTTTCTTTCTGTTTGTTGCCGGTGCTGTTCTGGTGACGGCTGCCGGTTTTCTCAAAGCGAGCTATAAACTGCTCTACGCCTTAGGTGTCGGTGACTTTGTCTGGATGTCTGCTCAGATGTTTTCCAATCAGTCGATCGGTTTTCTGCTGGCGGGCATCGGTCTTACGATCTTCGCGCTGAATAAGGACCGGACATACGCTTTCCTTCCGACCATGGCTCTTGTGGGGATCATGGTGCTGGGCTTATGTGCGATGGATGCATCTTTGTGCTATATTGCGACCCGTATGAACAAAAGAAAAGCACTGCCGTGCTTCATCGTTTCCTTCTTTATGTGTCTGATGATGGGTTATCTTTCTTCGAAAGATTTTGATCAGGCGTTCATGAACTGGATCGCTCAGATCATCAATATCATTGGACAGGGACTCTTCCTTGTGGGAACCAGGATCCTGCATAAAGAAAGCTAAGTTCTTACTAATGATCCGTCTGCATCAGCAGACGGATCATTTTTATATGCTCATCTTTTTTATGAATTCCTTGTTTACTTCGATCCGATAGCCTTTGGGTACGACCGATATCTCAAAGCGGGATGCGTTTAGGGGTTCCCCGTCAATGTTGGAAGAAAAGGCTTCAGGGGCTTGTACTGTAAGTCTATCGGTGACGAAGGTCGTGACGGCGGGGTCTTTGAGATGACCGGCGTTTTTCATGGAGAGGATGACTTTGGCCATACGTACTTTGTTCAGCCTGTCAGCGAGGAGGACTTCCAGTTTTCCGTCTTTGATGTCACTGTTTGGAGAAACGTGGTAGCCGCCGCCGTAATACTGGGCATTGCCTATGGCGATCGTTGTGAATTGCTTTTCGATCGTCTGGCCATTCACTTCAACTCTCATAATTCGGGGCTTATAGGTCAAAAAGTAGTGAACAACACCTGCGTGATAGCGAAGGGCAGGTGGAATGATGGGGTTATGAATGAAGTTGTCATCATTGGCGATATCCGCATCGATCCCGAAACAGGCGACATTGATGAAATAGCGTTCATTGATCTTGACGATGTCGACATCGTGGATGCCGTCTTCCAGATTTTCCATGCAATAGCGGCAAAAATCGTTTCCGGTACCGTGAGGGACGAAGGAAAGGATGTTGGGTGTATCGACGATGTCGTTGAGAAGCAGATTGATCGATCCGTCTCCGCCGATCGAAGTGATGATATAGTGCGTATCTTTGAAGGGTTCCAGAGACTTTTTTACGTCTTCGGCTTTTTCATTGACGATGATCTCGTATTCTCTTTGAAGTTCATCGGAGACTTTTTTCAGTCTATCCAGGATCCTGTCCGTTTTCTCTTTCAGTGCGAATCTGTTTACGATGTAGATATATTTCATAAGCTTGCCTTTATGCCTCTATTATAGGACGAAAAGTGTGCTAGTATATTAAGTATATTCGGAGGTAGATGAAAGTGAGATTATTGGAAGAAAGGATCCGGAAAGACGGAAAGATATTGCCCGGGGATATCCTGAAGATCGACAGTTTCCTGAATCATCAGATCGATGTGAAACTGCTTGATTCGATAGGAGAGGAATTTCATGAACAGTTTAAGAACTGCGGTGCCAACAAGATCCTGACGATCGAATCCAGCGGGATCGCGATCGCAACGTCTGCTTCAAGATATTTCAGCTTCATTCCCGTCGTCTTTGCGAAAAAGACGGTGGCTGCCAACATGGCTAAGGGTGCTTACGAGGCCAAGGAACATTCCTATACGCGAAACATTGAGTATACCGTTCAGGTGTCAAGAGAATACCTGGGTGAAAATGACAAGGTGCTGATCCTTGATGACTTTCTGGCCAATGGCGAGGCGATGCATGCGCTGATCGATATCTGTGATCAGGCGGGTGCGAAAGTGGTCGGCTGCGGTTCTGTCGTATGCAAGACTTATCAGCCCGGTGAAAAAAGGATCAAAGATATGGGCTATGATGTAAAGGTATTGGCAAGAGTCAGCTCGATGAGCGATGACGGTTCGATCGAATTCGAATGATCATCTGGTTTATGAACGAACAGGCTCCTGTCCGTAATGGGAGAGACGGATAGGGGCTTTTCTATAAAAGAAGAGATTGAGAGAGTAAGATTATGTTTTTGAATGAATTGAAACAGGGACAGACAGGCAAGATCGTGTCTGTCGGCGGCAGCGG
>CADBND010000177.1 GCA_902795875.1 uncultured Erysipelotrichaceae bacterium | reverse complement strand
GAAAGGGGAAAATTCTTACATGAAAAAATTTATGGATTGGCTCGAGAATAAGTTCGCGCCAGCTCTCCAGAAAGTCACGAATTACACGTGGATCGTTGTAATCAAAGACTCTCTCATGCAGATCCTGCCGTTCATTCTTGTCGGTTCGATCTTCTGCTGCTTAGCGATCCTCTATGGCGGATTCTGGACACCGTTCGGATGGACGATGTCAAAGATCTCTCTGATGGTCGCCTTCCTGATCCCGTTCAATTACTGTGAAAAGAAGAGATTCAGAAAACAGAGATTATTAGCCGGTATCACAGGCTTACTGCTGTTCATGATCTTCGTCAATCCGGAAACTCTTGAGGAAGCCGGACAGGGTCATGCCTTATACGGTGCCAACGGTATGTTCGTCGCAATGTTTGCGGGCGTCATCTCCGGTCTCGTGTTCGGCGCATTTGCCAAGTTCTCGTTCTTCAAGGAAGACTCCGTCATTCCTGACTTCGTAAGACAGTGGTTCGATGCACTGCTGCCGATCGCTCTGATCGTCGTATGCGGTTGGGTACTGGTCGACATCGTTGGTCTGGACATTGCCGGTGGTATTCAGGCTCTGTTCACTCCGTTAGGAACGATCGCCAATTCCTTCCCGGGTCTG
Source organism: uncultured Erysipelotrichaceae bacterium (assembly GCA_902795875.1). Lineage (GTDB taxonomy): Bacteria > Bacillota_I > Bacilli_A > Erysipelotrichales > Erysipelotrichaceae > Colivicinus. The sequence continues at coordinate 8,133 of CADBND010000177.1, read as the reverse complement.
GTCATCATCTGCTTCTTATACTGCTTTATCTACTCGATGGGTATCTCCACTTGGGTATTGACTCCGATGTCCGAGCCGGTCAAGGTCCAGAACATCGCCAACAACCTGGCGCTGGTCGCTGCCGGTACGGCTACGACTGCCAACCTGTCTCTGTTCACTGAGACTACGTTATATACCTGCTATCTGTGGATCGGTGGTATCGGTGCGACTTTATCTTTAGTCATCCTGATGTGCTTCTCCAAGTCTTCAGAATTGAAGGCTTTAGGCAGAGCTTGTCTGGTTCCGGGTATCTTCAATATCAATGAGCCGGTCATCTTCGGTGCTGTCGCATGGAACCCGCTGCTCATGGTACCGATGTGGTTACAGGGTATCGTATTGCCGATCATGCTGTGGGTCTTCACCAAGATCATCCCGCTGGCTCCGATCCCTCGCATCCAGTTTGAATTATGGTACTGCCCGTATCCGATCTCTACCTGGATCTCCACGCAGGGTTCGATCATGGGTGTCCTCTTCGCGATCGCTCAGTTCGTCGTTTCAGGTCTGATCTGGTATCCGTTCCTGAAGGCTTACGAGAAGCAGAAGCTCGCTGAAGAAGCTGCTGAAAAATAATCTGAACTAGTGTTGTAACGCTGTCGTCTTGGCTCAGGTCAGCGACAGCGTTTCTTTATTCGAAAAAGGAGAAAATCAAATGAGTGAAAAAGTAATGACACCGGAAGAAAAGACGGAATATATCGTTGGCAAGGCAATGGAGATCATCATGAACTCCGGCGATGCCAGAAACTTTGCTGCACAGGCTTTCGACAAGATCGTTGAAGGCGATTACGAAGCTGCGAAAGCTTTATTGAAGGATGCGGAAAAGGTCCAGACGGCAGCACATGTCACTCAGACCGAAATGATCCAGGGCGATATCCGCGGCGGCGATGAGAAGATGGAATACTCCGTTCTATTTGCGCACGCACAGGATACTCTGATGACCATTCAGGTCGAGATCAATATGACAAAGAACTTCCTGAAATACGCACAGGCTCTCGATAAGAGATTCGTATTAAAGGGAGAATAATATGGCGAAAATGTCGAAGGTAAACGGCCTTCCCAAAGACTTCCTCTGGGGCGGTGCCTTAGCGGCCAATCAGATGGAAGGTGCCTGGAAAGAAGGCGGGAAGGGCTGGTGCCTGGCAGATATCAACCGCGCACAGTACGACATCGATCCCAAAGACCGTTACAACATGGAGATCGATACAGCCTATATCGAAAGGGCGATGAAGGAAGACGACTTGCTCTATCCCAAGAGAAGAGGCATCGACTTCTATCACACCTATGAAGAAGACATCAAGCTCCTCGCCGGTTCGGGTATGAACTCTCTGCGTACTTCCATCAACTGGGCGAGGATCTTCCCGAATGGCGATGATGCGCAACCGAACGAAGAAGGTCTGGCTTTCTATGACCGTCTCTTTGACTGCATGATCGAAAACGGTCTGGAGCCTCTGATCACGCTCAGTCATTATGAGATGCCTTTGAACCTGGCTCTCAAATATAAGGGCTGGTATTCCAGGGAGCTCGTCGACTTCTTCGTGAAGTATTGCGAAGTCTGTTTCAAGAGATACAAGGGCAAGGTCAAAAAGTGGATCGTGGTCAACCAGATCAACCTGATCGTCCATGAATCTTTCAACCATTTAGGTATTGCGGCTGATAAGGTCGACAATCTTCTGGAAGCCAAGTATCAGGGCGTTCACAACGAGATGGTAGCTTGTGCCAAGGCAACCAAGATCGGTCATGAGGTCGATCCGGAAAACCAGATAGGCATGATGTTCTGTTCCAATCTGACTTATCCGATCTCACACAGACCGGAGGATGTCTTCTGGAACATGCGTCACAATCAGATGGAATATCTCTATGGCGACATCATGGTCAGAGGATATTACCCGGGCTATGCCTTGAGGTATTTCGATGATCATGATCTGCATATCGAATTCTATCCGGGTGATGAGGAAGCTCTGAAAGAGGGTACGGTCGATTTCGTTTCATTGAGTTATTACTATACGAGACTGTCCGGTGAAGAACCTTATCTGCATACGGAACTTGGACAGGTACCCAATCCTGACATCCCGGCTTCTGACTGGGGCTGGTCGATCGATCCGATCGGACTGCGTATCGCATTGAATGAGTACTGGGACAGATATCAGAAACCGTTGTATATCACCGAGAACGGCCTGGGTGCTTACGATAAGGTCGAAGCGGATGGAAGCATTCATGACGATTATCGTATCGCATATCTCAGAGACCACATCAAGGCCTTCGAAGAAGCGGTGAAAGACGGCGTCGATCTCAGAGGTTACTATCCCTGGGGTCCGATCGATATCATCTCCTGTTCCTCTTCGGAGATCGAAAAACGCTACGGCTTCATTTATGTCGATTACGACAACTACGGAAACGGCAGCGGCAAGCGGTCTTTGAAGGATTCTTATTACTGGTATCAGAAGGTCTGCGCTTCCAACGGCGAAGATCTCGGCGAATAGAAAAGAAACACAAACAAAAGAAACAGCCGCCCATCTCAAGTTGGACGGCTGTTTTTGGAAAGGAAAAACATGAAAAAGATCCCGAACGGATTCCCGGAAGATTTCTTATGGGGCGGTGCGGTCGCAGCTTGTCAGATCGAAGGAGCCTGGGACGTTGACGGAAGAGGTCCGTCGACTTCCGATATCCACAAATACAACGACAAACAGGACATCTCCAACATTGAAAAGGAAGGCGGCGATACGCTGGAAGGCATCAAAAGAGCCCTTGCGGACAAAGAAGGTTACTATCCTAAACGCTACGGCATCGACTTCTACCACACCTATAAAGATGATCTGGCTTTATTGAAAGAGATGGGCTTCAAGGCTTTCCGTACGTCCATCTCCTGGTCACGCATCTTCCCGAAAGGCATCGAAGAGGAACCAAACCAGGCCGGTCTGAAATTCTATGATGATATGATCGACGAGATCATTAAAGACGGGATGGAACCGGTCATCACGATGTGCCATTACGACATCCCTTTGTATCTGGTCACGGAGTATGGCGGATTCGCCAACCGGAAGGTCGTCGACCTCTTTGTGAAATATGCGCTGTTTCTGATCGAACATTTCAAGGGGAGGGTCAAGTACTGGATCGTCTGCAACCAGGTGAACTTACTTCCGACCGTGATGTTTGGCTGCCTGGGCATCTACGATGATCAGGTACCTGCCGAGCAGATGGAAGAGACGATGTACCAGGCGGTGCACAATCAGTTCGTTGCCTGCGCCAGAGTCAAAAAAGAAGGATCGAAGATCGACCCTGAGGCGAAGCTCGGCACGATGATCGCCGACGGTATCATGTATCCGGCGACCTGTGATCCGAAAGATATCGTCATGACTTTGAAGAAGAACCGCATGCAGGAATTCTTCTTCCCGGATGTGCAGTTAAGAGGCGAGTACCCGGTCTACGCCTTGCGGTACTTTGAAGAGAAAGGCATCCATCTGAATGTTTCTGAAGAAGATGAAAAGCTCCTGAAGGAAAACACGATGGACTATCTGGCGATCTCCTATTATGCGACCAAGATCGTCGATCATACGAAAGACGACATGACGCCTTTTGCGGGTCAGCAGAACCCTTATCTCGAACCGACACCCTGGGAATGGCGTGCCGATCCCTTAGGCCTGTACAACTGTCTTTCCCAGCTTTGGGACAGGTATGAAGTCCCTTTGATGATCGCAGAGAACGGCTTTGGTGCCTACGACAAGGTCGAAGAGGACGGAAGCATCCACGACGAATACCGCATCGATTACTTAAGAAAGCATATCGAACAGGTAAAGAATGCGATCGAAGACGGGGCAGAAGTCTTCTCCTATCTGTCCTGGGGTCCGATCGATATCGTATCTTCTTCTTCTGCGGAGATGGCGAAGCGCTACGGCTACATCTATGTCGATCTTGACAACTATGGCAAAGGAAGCGGAAAACGTTCAAAGAAAGATTCCTTTGAATGGTATAAGAAAGTCATCGCTTCCAACGGCGAAGAATTATAAGAAGAAGGAGCCGCAAGGCTCCTTTCAATGAAACTTTTCGGATAGAATAGAACTGTAAAGGAAAAGATCTATGGCAAGCAAAGAGTATAACGGCAACTACAAAGAGACTGCGACTTATAAGAAAACGGACTCCGCAACAAGAGCGAAGATCGAGCGCTTTCGCAAAGAAAACAAGATCAATGAGAAACAGATGTATCTGCTTCTTTTGCGAGAAGATCTCAGGAGTCTTCCGAAAGAGGAAAAACAGAAGGGGAACCGTCCGGCGGAGATCATCGTCATCACCGGTATCATCACGTTCCTGGCCATGACGGCAGCGGACAGAAAAGACCTTCTGCCTTTTGCGGCAGCCTATATGATCTTTGCGTCAGTCATCTATTTTTCCGGCATCCTCAACCCGGTCGCCCGCGAGCTTTCCAACACAAACAAGCTGCTTAAGAAATTTCCGGACGTTCCTTCTTTGAAAGAATATCTGGAAGGAAAGAAAGAGGAAGAATGATCTTCCATATATGTAAAAAGGAAGTCTGGGCGAAGGAAAAGGATAACATCTATTTCGGAGAAGAAGAGATCAGAAGATACGGCTTCATCCGCTCTTCTACGGAAGAAGGACTGAAGAAGATCCTGGACCGCTTCACGGATCCGAAAGATCACATCATCCTTTCGATCGACGAAGGACCGATCCGGGACAGGATCGTCTATGAAGAAAAGGATGAGGAGAAACTTTATCCGCACTTCTATGAGAAGATCCCTGCTTCTTCGACCGTGAAAGCGGAAGCACTGAACGTGTTTCTGTTTTTCAAAAGCAAAGAAAAGAAAATCGTCCTTACCGACATCGACGGTACGGTCTGCGATTATGAATCCCGGATCGCGATGAGCACAAAAGAAGCGCTCCGCAAGGCCAGAGAAAACGGACATCTCGTCTATATGGTCACCGGACGTTCCAAGGCGGAGAACCGCCAGGAGATCTGGGATCTCGGGTTCGATGGGATGATCGGCGGCAACGGTGCCTATATCGAAGATCACGGTGAGGTCGTTTTTCATAAACACCTTTCTTATGAAGAGTGTCGGCACATCGTCGACTGGTGCGAGGAAAGAGGACTTGGACTCTACGAAGAGTCCAACAACGGACTGTTTGGTTCGAAGCGCTTCTATGAAGGAGATGGAGCGGCTGCCTTACGTTCCTATATGAAAGGAAAGGGCGAGGACGAAGAAGACAAGACAGACGAAGAAGTGCTGAGTATATTGCACGGCCTCGTGAGAAGCGAAGACCTTTACCGGAACGATGTCAACAAGATCTCCTTCGTCCTTCATTCTTATGAGGATCTTCTTGCGGCAAAAGAAGAATTCAAAGATTTGAAAGTAGGAAGCTGGGGAGGAAAAGATCAGGAAGCTTTGTTTGGCGATGTCGGTATCCCTACAAGCAACAAGGCCGACGCAATAGGTCTTCTTCTGGATCATCTGAAGACGAACAGAAAGAATACGCTCGCTTTGGGCGATGCGGATGTTGATATTCCAATGTTACAGTACTGCGGGATCGGGGTCGCAATGGGTTCAGGTTCGGAAGGTATCAAAGATGTTGCCGACTATGTGACGGACGACGTCGACAAAGACGGTTATTATAAGGCGTTCGAACATTTCAGACTAATATAAAAGAAAAAGATCATTTAGTTAGCAATTGCTAACTAAATGCGTTATAATGAATTTGGTCATTGAAATGACTGTTACTCTCTCCCTCTATGTATGTTCTGAAAAAACGGACATAGAAAACATATCCCGTACTCCCATACGGGTTTTGTTTTGCGCAAAAAGTCTTTTGTTTAAAAGGTTTTTAAGATAGAATATCTATGTCACGAAGAAGAGACGAGTAGGATATCGAAGGTCTGATAGAGAGTTCCGGAAGGTGGAAGCGGAACAGATGCCCTTATCTGAATAAAAACTTGGAGTGGATCGTATGCCGCGTTAAGGCGAATGAAGGGCAAATGGAGACATTTGAACTAAGGTGGTACCGCGTTTAACGACGTCCTTAGAGATGGGGACGTTTTATTTTGTCCCGGAAAGGAAAAGATATGGAAAGAGAATTCAACGATCAGGAAAAAGTAAGACGACAGAAGATGGAAGACCTGAAGGCCAAGGGTATTGATCCGTTTGGCCAGGCTTATGTGCGGACAGCCAATTCAAAATCGATCAAAGAGGATTATGGCGATGCTTCCAAGGAAGAGCTGGAGGCAAAGAACGTCGAAGTATCGATCGCCGGCCGTATCATGTCCAAAAGAAGAATGGGCAAGATGTGCTTCATGCATATACTGGACAAGGACGGTCAGATACAGCTGGTCATAAACAAGGCAGATGTTGGAGAAGAAGTCTATGAGCTGGTCAAGGCTTCCGATATCGGTGACATCATCGGTGTCAAGGGCGTCGTCTACCGCACCAACCCTAACGACAATAACCCGATGGGAGAATTGTCGGTCTATGTCAAAGAGTACACGCATCTTTCAAAAGCGTTAAGACCTCTACCGGAGAAGTTCCATGGCCTGACGGACGTCGAAGAGAGATACAGAAGAAGATATGTCGATCTGATCATGAATGAAGAATCCAGAAGGATCGCCTTCTTACGTCCGCGCATCATCCGTGCCATTCAGCACAACTTTGATGCGCAGGGTCTTGTCGAGGTGGAAACGCCGGTACTCAATCCGATACTGGGCGGAGCCAGTGCCAGACCTTTCATCACGCACCACAACGCCCTGAATAAGGAATTCTATCTGCGCATTGCGACAGAGCTCTACTTGAAGAGACTCATCGTCGGCGGTATGGAAGGTGTCTACGAGATCGGCAGACTTTTCCGAAACGAAGGTATGGACCTCAAGCACAATCCGGAATTCACGACGGTCGAGGCTTATGTTGCCTATTCCGATCTTGAAGGCATGATGAAGCTGTGTGAGAACCTCTTTGAAGAAGTATCCACTACGGTATTAGGAACGACCGAATTGCAGACAGGTGACCACACGATCTCCCTCAAGGCTCCGTTCAAGCGGGTCAATATGACCGATGCGGTCAACGAAAAGACCGGAAAGGATTTCCGCAATATCACCCTGGAAGAAGCAGAAGCGGTATGCAAGGAATACAAGGTCGAACTTCAGAAACATGAGCACGATCTGGGCCATATCATAAACAACCTTTTTGAAACGCTCTGTGAAGAAGACATGATCGGTCCGGTCTTCGTCTATGGTCATCCGTTAGAGATATCTCCTCTGGCCAAAAAGGATCCGGAAGATCCAAGATTCACTTTAAGATTCGAGTTATACATCAACGGTACCGAATACGCCAACGCCTTCACCGAACTGAACGATCCGATCGATCAGTACGAACGTTTCGAGAATCAGCTCAAGGCCAAAGAGCTGGGAGATGATGAGGCCAGCGATATGGATCTGGATTATGTTGAGGCTCTGGAATACGGTATGCCTCCGACAGGCGGTATCGGCATCGGTATCGACCGGTTCGTGATGTTGCTGGCGGGGACAGACTCCATTCGTGAAGTCTTGCTGTTCCCGACGATGAAGCCAAGAGAGGGCGAAAGAAATACGGTCCGCAAGGTAGAAAATACCAACGAAGTCATCGACTTCTCCAAGGTGGAGATCGAACCCTTATTCGAAGATATGGTCGACTTTGAGACTTTCTCCAAGTCTGATTTCCGCGCAGTTAAGGTACTGGCATGCGAAGCAGTACCAAAGTCAACGAAACTTCTTAAGTTCACGTTGGATGACGGAACAGAAAACAAGAGGACGATCCTTTCCGGCATTCACGCTTATTATGAACCGGAAGAGCTCGTCGGTAAGACCTGTATCGCCATCGTCAATCTCCCACCAAGAAAGATGATGGGTATTGATTCCTGCGGTATGTTGTTAAGCGCAGTACACCATGAAGAAGGACAAGAAAAATTGCATCTGCTTCAGGTCGACGATCACATCCCGGCAGGCGCAAAACTTTACTAGAAAATAAGAAGCCTTTGAAATAAACTGTAACCCATAGAGTGGACACTGAAATAAAAAGGTGTCAGCCCTCTTTGGGTTTTTATATACTTGAGATTAGAAAGGATGTG
>CADBND010000176.1 GCA_902795875.1 uncultured Erysipelotrichaceae bacterium | reverse complement strand
TTTCTGTTTTTGTTTCTCAAAAGAAAAGATGTTTTCATCATGCCTCAAGGAGGATCCATATTCACGATTTCAAAGAACAAAGGTTTAAATACCAGCTAACTGATCATGCAATTCACATTTTGAGACTATTTCATCAAAAAACACTTGAATTTTATATAGTTAGCTCAAAATCTATTATACAGAGCATTTTATCAGTAAGAAACAAATTGGTTCGCTCAAAAGAAAGAGGCTGTTTCTGCCTCAATCTATATTATTGGCTCTTTAAAATATCGTGTGGGTGTGTCCCTTCTTTAAAGCCAGGTGTGTCCGCGTGTGTCCGCTATCCTTTGAAGAATGTGTACCTTCTTTAAAACCAGATGTGTCTTTCTTTCTGTTACCCTGATTCTGTCAGATATCAGGGAGGTGAAATAAGAAAGCAACAGAAAGGAAGACATTTAAATATTCATAAAAAATCTGATAAGGGATCTGTTCAACATCGATGAAGGACAGATCGAAAAGTTTAACAGCGTCAATGAAGGAAAAGACATCATCATTTATATAAAGCTGAAGAAAAGGATTGATCCTTCATTCTGCCCAGCATGCGGAAATATGCTTTCAGGCAACGGCATAAAAGAAAAGCCGATCAATCACAGGATACTGACCGACTGGGGCTGCAAGCTCATCTATGAAGCCAGAAGATACAGATGCAAGAAGTGCAATTACACTGAATTTGAAAGGAACCCGTTCGCAATGAACGGGTTCAATAACTCGATCCCCGTTATGAATCAAGTTATGAAAGATCTGCACGATCCCCGTCTCAATTATACGATGATAGGCCAAAGGAATGGCATTTCAGTTACGGAAGTCATCAATTACTTTGATTCCTCCGTGACGATCCCCTATATCTCTTTGCCGGAGAATTTGGGGATTGATGAAATCCATTCGAAGATGGCAAAAAGAAAGAACGCCTCCTATTTATGTGTTCTTACCGACAACGATCATTTCTCTTTGGCGGATATCCTTACTTCAAGAAGTAAGTATGAGCTCAATAACTTTCTCCCGCTAAAGCCTCTGGCGGAAAGAGAAAAGGTAAAGTATGTCACGATCGACATGTGGAAGCCCTATAAGGAAATGGTCCTGAAATGGTTCCCGAACGTGACTGTAGCGGCCGATCCTTTCCACGTCATCGAACATCTGAGTGATGACTTTACAAAGATCAGGATCAGAGTTATGAAATCCAAGGTCTACGGATCCGATGCCTATTATCTTTAAAAGAACTGGCATAAGCTTTTGGAATCCGACAAGTACGATCTCAACAACGAGCCAAAATACAACCACGTATTGAAGATGAAACTCAACTATAACGATATCTACAAGATGTTACTCGAGATCGATGAAGAGCTCACCACTGCCTATGAATTAAAGGAAGCTTATCGGGATTTCAACAAGCACTGCACCTATGAGGAAGCGGAGAGAAAGCTTGATGAGCTGATCGACCTCTTTCAGAAAGAGAACATCAAAGAATACGAGGAATTCGTAAACATCATGATCAGCTGGAAGAAGGAGATCATCAATTCCTTCATCCTTTCGGAAGTGACCGGTCAAAGACTTTCCAACATCAAGAGCGAATCGATGAATGAGCAGATCGGGCTCAACATTTCGATATCGAAAGGTCTGGCCAACTTCCTTCGTTTCCGCAAAAGGATGTTGTACTGCTTTAACGACCGTCTCTTCTATGCCCTGACATCAAAGCTGACATCCATGAAGCGCTCCCTAAAACAGAAGAACCTGGAAGAAAGAAACAAGAAGATTTAGACAGCAGAACATCTCTCCGAATATCTGAAATACATGAAGATCATGAAGAAAAGGTGTCCTCTTTCCCTCTTGTACAAGGGAGAGACAACACCTTTTTCTTACTTTTTAAGACACACGATAATTTAAAGATCGATTTTACAAATACACACGATATTTTAAATTACCAAATTAATCTCCGTCTCCTCCACAGCAATACACCCGCTCCCAGGATCAGGATGCTGCCAAGGATCGTGTAGAGCCGTGTGCCGGAGCCGCCGGTGTTCGGGAGGGCTGCGCCGGGTTCGTTGACGATCGTTATCATGGCCGTGTTATTATCTAATGTCAGAACATCCTTAATATTCTGCCCAATCAGCTTTCCATCCTTGATCTCGAAGTCTATCTCTTTTTTGATGATAACGTATCCGCTCGGTGCCGAGTCCTCAATCAGCTGATACTTGCCATCTGGAAGGTTGCCTATACTTTTTCGACGTTTTTCTCTTTCCCTGTACGGCCCGGCGCTCCGGGAAGGCACGAGGCCACCCTGCATCGGATCTGTTCCGGCTTTATTATAAACGCTCACAATGATTACGCAACGAGACCTGGTCGAAGCGGAGTGCGAGATCGCTGCTGCCTGTCCCGGTCTTCGCCGGCGGAAGGTGGAACGGATGCTTTCCCTCCTGGCAGCCAGCCAGGAATCCGGCGTGAATGTAACCGTGGTGACCCAGAATCCGGATGCCGCTCTGTATGACAACAGTGATGAACTGTGGATGCTGATTCAACTGATACGGCACTCAGGCGTTGAGGTCATCCTGACCGATTCTGCCAGTGAACACTATGCTGTCATGGACGGAAAACTGGTCTGGTACGGAGGCATGAATCCGCTGGGCCGGGAGGACGCCTGGGACAACCTCATCCGGGTGGATAGTATCCAGGCTGCAGCGGAGCTGCTGGAGATGACGCAGGAAGTGTGGCAAAAAGAAATGGTCACTGCAGACTAATTTAGGAAAAAGACGAAGAAGCAGGACAGCCTCTGCCGGGGATAAGGCAGTGGCTGTCCTGTTTGCGCTTGAAATTCAGTTCGTCAACCGCTTCCTCAGCATTTCCATGTAAAAAACGCCCCTGTCCCCTACTGTCAATGTTGTCAGCAGGGGGTCCCCCTCCCTGATGCGGAGGGTCCTCCTGATCTCCTTG
>CADBND010000175.1 GCA_902795875.1 uncultured Erysipelotrichaceae bacterium | reverse complement strand
TTCCAGAAATATCTGGATGCTTACTACGCAAACTAGTAATCAAAAAATAATGTGCCCCGTTCCTGCAAAGGATCGGGGCACCCTTTCCTGAAAAAATCAAAAAAGGAGTCTACATGCCAAGCAAAAAGCTTATAAAGGCAAGAAAATTTGAAAAGAAATACCTGCCCTATACGATAAAAGAACAACCTTGGTTCCATTTGACAGCCGGGATCGGCTGGATGAATGACCCGAACGGTTTTGCACCATATAAGGGTGAGTATCATCTGTTTTTCCAGTATTATCCCTATGATACGAAATGGGGACCAATGCACTGGGGACATGTAAAGACTAAGGATTTTATCAAGTGGGAAAGGCTTCCGTGTGCTCTGGCACCGGACAGCGAATATGACAGAGACGGTTGTTTCTCTGGCGGCGCCGTTCAGATGCCGGATGGCAGACATCTTCTGATCTACACAGGTGTTGCAAATGAAAGAAGCAAAAGCGGCAAGATCCAATCCTACCAGACGCAATGTATCGCAATAGGGGATGGAGTCGATTATGAAAAGTTTGAAAGAAATCCCGTCATAGATGCTTCTTTGATCCCGGAAAACGGAAGTGTTCATGACTTCCGCGATCCGAAGATCTGGCTGGAAGATGGGGTCTATCATGTTGTTGTAGGCAATCGCAGCGAAGACGGTAGCGGAAGCATCTTGCTCTATGAAAGCAAGGATGCAAAGAACTGGGAGTACAAAGGTGTCGTTTCCAGCAGCCACAATCAATACGGACGGATGTGGGAATGCCCGGATCTGTTCCGTCTTGACGGAACGGACGTCTTATTCACCTCGCCGCAGGAGATGACAGCTATCGGCCTGGAATTCCATCCCGGTAACGCAAATGTCTGTATTCTGGGAGAATTTGATCCGAAGACTAATCATCTCAACCGTAAGAGCGTACAGGCAGTCGATTACGGTCTGGATTTCTATGCGATGCAGACACTTCAGACGTATGACGGCAGACGTGTCATGATCGCCTGGATGCAGAACTGGGAGACTTCTTCCTCGAGAAAGGAGGAACTGCAGTTCTGTGGCATGATGACTGTTCCAAGAGAATTGTCTGTCCGGAACGGAAAACTGTATCAAAATCCTGTAAGAGAGATCGAAAAGTATCGTGGATTGAAGATCGATTACTACGATGTTCACATCAATAACGAGACCAGTCTTTACGGGATCAACGGAAACTGCATCGATATGACAGTCACGATCAAGCCGGGAAATGAAAGCCACATGTACAAGTGGTTCCGGATCTATCTATGCAAGGATGGTGAGCACTATACCTTACTCAGATACCGTCCGGATATCTCGACTCTGAAAGTCGACCGTACTCGCAGTGGTTTCCCGCACGATATCGTCAATATCCGTGAGTTCCCTGTCCGTATGATCGACGGAAAACTGAAGATCCGCTTTATCATCGATCGCTACAGTATGGAATTATTTGTCAATGACGGTGAACAGGCAGCTTCGTTTGTCTTATATGCGCCGGCTAATGCAGAATCGATCAGCTTCTCCTGTGAAGGAAGCAGTGTGATCGATATTGAAAAATACGATCTGTTGAAAGAGGTTTAAGTATGAACAAAAACTACGATGTGATCGCTTTGGGTGAACTGCTGATCGACTTTACCGGAAGCGGTGAAAGCGATCAGGGAAATCCGCTTCTTGAAGCGTGCCCGGGCGGAGCACCGTGCAATGTGCTCTCAATGTTATGCAAACTGTCTAAGAAGACTGCCTTTGTGGGCAAAGTCGGAAAGGATATGTTCGGCAAGCAGTTGAGAGACACGATCCGTGAAGTCGGTATCGATGATCGATATCTTCTGGATGATGAGGAAGTCCACACGACATTGGCGTTTGTCAAGACGTATGAAAACGGTGATCGTGACTTCTCGTTCTACAGGAATCCCGGTGCCGATATGATGCTGAAGGAGGAAGAACTTCCTCTGGATTCCCTCAGGGATACCAGGATATTCCACTTCGGTACGTTATCGATGACTCATGAAAATGTCAGAAAAGCTACCAAGAGAGCTGTCAAAGAGGCAAAAGAAGCTGGAGCTCTGATCACTTTTGATCCGAACCTGCGTCCGCCTCTCTGGAACGATCTTGAAGAAGCCAAGGAACAGATTGAATGGGGTCTCGCACACAGCGATGTCGTAAAGATCGCAGACAATGAACTTGAGTTCATGACCGGTGAGAAAGATCTGGATAAGGCTGCAGCGATCCTGAAAGAGAAATATCCGAATATCAAGCTTCTCAACGCGACATATGGTCCGGAAGGAAGCTGCGCTTACTACAAGGATGAGCGCGTTTATGTACCTGCCTTCAAACTGGGCGGTACGATTGAAACAACCGGAGCAGGGGATACCTTCTGCGCTTGCGTCATTAATTATGTTTTGGATCATCCGATCGATGATCTGAAGAAAGAAGATCTCGAAGAGATGCTGCGCTTCGCAAATGCGGCAGCTTATCTGGTAACGACAAAGAAGGGAGCGATCCGCTCCATGCCGGAACCGGAACAGGTCTTCGAAATATTGAACAGAAATTGAAACAAAAGTATTAAAACCTTATGCCACTCCACTTCTTGGCAAACCTAAACGGAGAAAGGAGAAACGTCCCCGACTCGGACTGCGGCAGTGTGGAGACCTGTCGTAATGCGTGAACACGCGAGGATGCAGCATGCGGAGGCACTGTATCCGGAGTCAATTCAAATGGCCAGTATTCAATTAAAAAACATCAAGAAAGTTTATCCATTCATCAGCGGCGAACAGAAAAAGAAGACGAAGAAGAATCAGAATGAAGAACCTGAAAAGAAAAAGGCGAATCTTCAGATCACTGATGAGGGTGTCGTAGCTGTTCAGGCGTTCAACCTGGATATCAAGGACAAGGAATTCATCGTTCTCGTCGGACCTTCCGGCTGTGGTAAATCCACTACACTCAGAATGGTCGCCGGTCTGGAATCCATTTCCGATGGCGAACTGATCATCGATGGCAAAGTCATGAACGACGTTGCACCGAAGGACAGAGATATCGCAATGGTCTTCCAGAACTACGCTCTGTATCCGCATATGACAGTCTATGACAACATGGCATTCTCTCTGAAGCTGAGAAAAGAGCCGAAAGAATCCATCGACAAGAAAGTCAGAGAAGCTGCCGAGATCCTGGATATCACCCAGTATCTGGAAAGAAAACCGAAGGCTTTGTCCGGTGGTCAGAGACAGCGTGTCGCGATCGGCCGTGCTATCGTCAGAGATCCGAAAGTCATGCTGATGGATGAGCCATTATCCAATCTGGACGCCAAGTTGCGTAATGAAATGAGAGCTGAGATCATCAAGCTGCGTCAGCGTATCAATACAACATTCATGTATGTCACACACGACCAGACTGAAGCTATGACTCTGGGCGACCGTATC
>CADBND010000174.1 GCA_902795875.1 uncultured Erysipelotrichaceae bacterium | reverse complement strand
GACACAGGTCAAAAATCATCTTCTGATCAACCTCGGTAACATGATTAAGGGATAGCCCCGTTACTGTCTATGGTATATCGATGCTCATATATTTTACCTTATCCTCACTCTTTTTACAAGCATTTTCTACCAAAAAAGCCTTTATTTAACGTATTTTTCCCTTATTTTCTTATCATTTTAAAGAAAAGGACGCATTCAATCCGCAAACTGTTTCACAAGCCTTTCTACATCCTTCATTCGATCACGATCAACGTGATCATTATACAAAGGAGACAAGGCCACATAGCCCTTCAATAATGCGACCCGGTCGATCCGGATATCTTCCTTATCGCCCACATATTCCGGAGAAGAACCCAGGATGACGATATGATCTTTGCCATTGATCTTTTCATGAGCGTACAAGTCGTGGTATTCCATCCTGCCCATCCTGTCACAGACACTTATTCCCTTGATCTCTTCCCTTTTCAGGTCGGGTACATTGAGGTTGAGAAAGTAATCCTGTCTGTTTTCATCCTTCATGTAGGATAAAGCGATATCCTTTGCATAACCTGCCGCAATATTGTGATCATACGGTGTAAAGGAATCGACGCTCACCGCGATGGAAGGCACGTGATAGATGAACGCCTCTCTGGCAGCTGCGACCGTCCCCGAATAGATGATGTCCGTCGATACGTTGGCACCTTTGTTGATACCGGAAAGTACCAGATCGATCTTCTCCTCGATGAGAAAATGAAGAGCCATATGCACGCAATCCACCGGAGTACCCCACAAGGCATACGCCTTCTTCGCACAGGGAACATCTCTTTCTTCATAACGCAGGGAACCTCTGATCGTGATATTGTGCGAGCTCGAGCTCCTCTCCCTGTTGGGAGCCACCACATAGACATCCCCGATCGAAGACATCGTCTTCACCAGAACTCTCAATCCCTCGTAATCGATCCCGTCATCGTTGCTGATAAGTATATTCATAGACAAATCATAACATAATGCGTGGTCTTGAGACCGCGCATCTTCAGTTATTCTTCTTCCTGTTGTCTTCTGTTTCGATCCATCGCCTTTTTCAAGATCGTCTTCAAAGACTGCTTTTCTTCTTCTGTAAGCACATCGAAGAAAGAAACCGGCTTTTCCAGATCGAACGCCTCTTCACTCAATGTGATCAGGCTTGCCCGATGGTCTTCATTTGATCTGTCACGGCTCACAAGACCTTTGTCCTCCATCTTGGAAAGGATCTCTGAGATCGAACCGGGCTTCACATCCAGCAGCCTCTGCAGGCTCTTCTGGGAAAGTGTGCCGCCATTCTCATCAAGGATGCGGATGATCCGGTCCTGCGTTGAACCGAAACGTCTGTGTTTTTCGTGACGCACTCTTCTAGCGCAAGCCATGAACAGACCTTCGATATCGTTTTCATCAAAACCGGGAAAACCTTCTTCGCCTTCCGGTCTGTGACATCTCATCCTGCGCATTCCGCGAAAACCGAGGCCTTCCTCTTCCCCGCGAAATCTTCTTCTATCTTCATCAAACATCTCTTTGTTTCTTTCGTCTCTCATTTCCATACCTCCTTTAAATTAGGTACCTAATCATTAGGTACAGAAACAATACAGTATATCTTTGTTTCCTTGTCAACACATGTATATAAAAAAGTCCTTTTTCAGGACTTTCTCATTACAGTTGTTTCCAGGGAAACTTATATTTCGCAGACAGTTCTTCCAGCACTTTCATCTGCTGCTTATAGACCTTGTAGCGATCGGAATTAAATGTGACGACCTCCCCGCCAGGCAGGATCTTATTCTTGCGATATCCCTTGATCTGGCGACGGTCTACGGTCTGTGAAGAGAAGACGATCTTGTTTCCCTTCACATAGACATAGCGGTTGCTGTCATAGAGGATATCCGTGATCATCGTAGCCACGAAGAAAGACATGACCAGGGACATCAGGATATTCACTGTCCTGTCACCCGGATCAAAAAACAGGAAATAGACAATCAGAAACAGAAGCAATACGATCAAAACGACATGCTTAAGCACCCATTTGGGATCGGCATCATATTTCTCGTAGCCTTCATATTCACCCTGTTCCTTCTTTTTCATACGGATACTGACTGCCAGTGAAAAGACAAGAGCAGCGACCACTAACACATATGTCATAAACGATTCCTACTTTCTATAAACTATTTTAATCCAATTCCGCAAGGATATCATACAGCTGGCACAAGTCCTTTATCCGATATCCTTTGTATCCATAGGCAGGCGTATCCTCATTCTTGCACATCCACACCGGTATCATGGAAGATCTCACGGCACCCAGTATGTCCTTAGAGAAAACATCGCCTACAACGATACATTCTTCGCATTTCACACCGAGCTTTTCCGCCGTCAGAAAGAATATCCTCTCATCCGGCTTATGGATCCCCAGATCTCCGCTCACGACGACTTCATCGAAATACTTTTCGATCCCGACATGCGCTATCTTGGAATGCTGGGAGAAGGAATCGCCATTGGAAATGATCGCCAGTTTATACTTCCCATAAAGACTCTCAAGCACCTCGATGGTCTCTTCCCTCAGGTAGGTATGGCGATACATGTTATTGCCGTAGAGAGGAATGAACTTCTCTTCGAAATCCTCCGGAAGAGCATCACCGTACTTTGCCCGTAAAGGTGCAAGCCGAAGTTTCAGATCGATGCTCCCATTGCAGTCGTAGTACAGCATATCCTGAAGGACCGCCTCATAAGAGACCTCATCGAGATCGGAAAAATAAGGCCTCAGATATTCACGATAGACCGCATAGGCATTCTCTTCCCTGTTGGAAAGCGTACCGTCAAAATCAAACAGCAGTGCCTTGATCATCCGTCTTCGCCTTTTCTATGATCTTCTTGCATTTACGCTCAAATTCAGGTCTTTCCATCATGACGACCGCCTGGCATCCCTGACATTTGATCTTGATATCGACACCCATCCTCACGATCTTCCAGTAATGGGACTTCCTGCAAGGATGATCCTTCTTCATCTGAACGATATCGCCCAATCCGTAATTCTCTACCATAACACCTCACTGTCCAGTATGATCGTGACCGGACCGTCATTCACAAGAGACACTTTCATGTCCGCACCGAATATCCCCTCTTCCACCTGCAGGTCGAGCTTTCTGAGACATTCATTGAAATACAGATACAGCTGTTTCGCCCTCTCTCCGCCAAGAGCATCGGTAAAACTGGGACGGTTCCCCTTTGCGCAATCCGCATAAAGAGTGAACTGTGAGATCGAAAGTACCTTCCCATCCACATCATAGATGCTGCGGTTGATCTTGCCGTTTTCGTCTTCAAAGATGCGCAACTTGCTCATCTTCAAAGCCATCTTCTCAACGATCGCTTTATCATCATTCTGACCCAGTCCGACTAAGACCATGAAGCCCTTTTCGATCTGCCCTGTGAGTAAAGAGTCGACTTTGCAGTCGGCTCTTTGTACTCTTTGTATGACCAATCTCATTTATTTGGTATTCTTGACCTTCACCCACAGTTCGGAGATCTTCTTGAGGACTTCCTCATTGTTGTGGAAGACTTCATCCTTATCTGTTCTGTCACGCGGGATATATGCATCGTTCCCTTCGAAATCGCCGCCCTCTGCAGAAAGATCCTTCAGAACATCGGCATTGACAGAACTGTAACCGACAAAGGTGGAATTTTCATAAGCACCGTCATAATCAATGATGAAATCCATGAATTTATAGGCGTTGTCGACATTCTTTGCATCCTTATGGATGACCATCGCATCGACAAAGTAGTTGGTTCCCTCTTTTGGAGCCCAGAAAGCGATATCCTCGTTTTCCGTAGCGATCAAAGCAGCATCACCTGAATACATCATGCCCATAGCCTTTTCGCCATTTGCCAGTCCGTCGATCGCCTCATCGGTGACATAAGCCGGATCCATATTCTGTGCAATATCGATCAGCCATTCATAAGCGGCATTGATCTCTTCTTCGCTCTCCGTATTCATCGAATAACCTAAAGCCTTCTCTGCCATCATGAACGCATCACGGATGGAATCATACATGTAGATCATGCCCTTATATTTCGTATTACGCAAAACATCCCAACCCTGTGATTCCACATCAGCCTGATCGATCAGAGTCCTGTCATAGCAGATACCGACATTTCCCCAGAAATAAGGAACGGAATAATCGTTGTTGGGATCGAAATCCATGTTCAGAACCTGATCGTAGATCTGATCAAAATTCTTCAGCTTGGACTTATCCAAAGGCTGGACCATCTTCTCATTGATCAGTCTTTCGATCATATAGTCGGAAGGAATGATGATGTCATATACCGTACCGCCCAGAAGCTTGGTATACATCGATTCGTTGGAATCAAATGTCGTAATATAAAGCTTTACACCGTTTTCCTTTTCAAAATCACTGATGACCTTATCGGAAATATACTCGCCCGGTAAGAAGATGTACAGTTCGCCATTGTCGCTGCCGGAAGATTTTCCACATCCGCACAGGACCAGTAATACAAGCAAGATGCTAAGCAGTTTTTTCATTTCTTTTCCTCCTTGCTCTGATGAGCGGTAATACGTTCGAGAATATGAGCACGATCGTGATCGCAAGAACGATCAGAGTCGAAAGTGCATTGACACTCGGATTGATACGTTTTGTCGTCGCATAGACGTAAGTCGAGATATTGTTGATACCCGGACCTGTAGTGAAATAAGATATTACGAAGTCGTCGAACGACATTGTGAAGGCAACCAGTGCACCCGACACGATACCTTCCTTGATCTGCGGGATGATGACCTTGTATAAAGCCTGGAAAGGCGTACAGCCCAGATCCAGTGCCGCTTCCGCCAGGTTCTCATCCAGCTGTCTGAGCTTCGGAGATACCGACAGCATGACATAAGGGATACAGAAGATGATGTGTGCCAGCAGCAATGTGCCGAATCCCGTCGGGATGTTCAATGTCGAGAACAGCAGCATCAGTCCGATCGCCGTAACGATATCGGGATTGAGCATCGGCAGATTGTTCACCTGGGTGACGATCTGCTTGATCAGATGAGACGACTTGCTTAAGCCGATCGCAACGATCGTACCTACGACAGTCGAGACAGCCGTAGCGATCACCGCAATCAAAACGGAATAGTATATCGATTCCATCATCGCTCTGGTCGAGAACATCTTCTCATACCACTGCAATGAGAAACCGGTAAAGTTCGTCAGAGAACGCGAAGCGTTGAACGAGAAGAAGACCACGTAGACGATCGGCAGATAGAAGAACGCCATGATCGCAGCAAGATAGATCTTATGAAACAGTTTATTGTTTTTCCTTTTCATCAGACTGCCTCCTGGTCGTAATCAAACTTACGCGTGAAATACATAGAGATCAGGATGACCAGAGCCATGATCAGTGAGATCGCCGAGCCGAAGTTCCAGTCTCCCGTCGTAACGAAATAGTTTTCGATCAGGTTACCAACCAGGACATAGGAACCGCCACCCAGCAGTTTCGGAATGAAGAAACTCGAAACAGCCGGCAAGAAGACCAATGTGATCCCGGAAATGATACCGGGAACAGAAAGCGGCAGAGTCACCTTCAGGAACGCCATCTTCTCATCACAGCCCAGATCGTATGCCGCCGGAACAAGGGAAGGATCCATCTTCGAAAGAGAAGTATAGATCTGTAAGATCATATACGGTAAGAAGTTGTATACCATACCGATATAGACCTTGACTTCCGGAGAAAACGGCATCTCCAGCAGGATACCACGCCAGGCGTAGGTCCTCACCAGCATATTGATCAACTGGGGAAGCGTGACCATAAGTACCATGACGGATTGGGAATCCGGCTTCATCTTTGCGATGAAGTAAGCTGCCGGATAACCGAGCAGTATACAAATGATCGTTGTGAACAGCGCCAGTTTCAAGCTCCTGCCCAATACTTCAAGGAAGATCGGGTCGGAGAAGAAACGCAGAAAATTCACAAAAGAGAGTTTAACGGGGATCACCACATTGCCCTGTGTCGAAAAAGCATAGAATACGATGATCAGCATCGGAAGCACGATCAGTAATCCTGCCCAGACCAGGTAGGGATAGACCAATCTTCTAAAGCTCTTCATAGCCTATCGACTTCTCCATTACATGTATATCCTCAGGATCGATATCCAGTGAAACGATATCGCCTTCTTCCTGTTTTTCCGTCGTATGGATCTTGTAGGTACGGCCTTCGGTAACAAACGTCACATCATATACGCCTTCTACGATCTCCATCGGATCGAAATCGAAACGCACATCATCAATCTCGATCTCGTTCTCCGTCTCCAGATCCCAGGCATAGGCACCGGCCCAGTTCTTCAGGTCAACAGAGATCGCCATCGATTCCTTGATCTCATCGATCGACTTGTATACATCGAAAGCCTGGATACCGATCTTTTCGTCCTTATCCTCGTTAAATTTCGGAAGGACGACATCGACATCTGCTTTAATGGAAGTACCGGCAGCCGTCTTGAAGATGATCTCATATTCGCCAGGTTCTTCCTTGATCTGATGTGTTACGGAAGTGATCGAAACTTCTGTCTCTTCCTCATCATCTTTCCAGGCCTGCGCATTGGCATACATGATCAGATCTTCGTTGGTAATCGAAGGAACATCCGCGATATCCAGCATGAAGTCGGAAGCGGACATCATCTCTCTCGCCTCTTCGTTATGAACGACATCATTGCCCAATACATGGAGCTTGACCGACTTGGCAGCACCGCGCTTGGTCTCAACGATGACCTCATAGTGGACACCCTTGAATAAGACCGATATGACCTGGCCGTTCATCTTGCCTCTGGACTTCTTTTTGATCTTGATATCCTCCGGACGGATGACGACATCGACCGGTTCGTTCTTTTTGAAATCGTGATCGACACATTCGAAGTCACGGTCATCGAAATTGACCAGATAGTCCTCCTTCATAATGCCATCCATGATATTGGACTGACCGATGAAGTTGGCAACATAGCGGTTTATCGGTTCGTTATATATTTCAGTCGGAGTACCGATCTGTTCGATGTTGCCATCTTTCATGACGACGATCTTGTCCGACATCGTCAGGGCTTCTTCCTGATCGTGCGTGACAAAGATGAAGGTAATACCGACTTCTTCCTGGATGCGCTTGAGTTCCTGCTGCATCTCTTTGCGAAGTTTCGCATCCAACGCACTCAAAGGTTCATCCAGCAGAAGCACATCCGGCTCATTCACGAGCGCTCTGGCGATGGCAACTCTCTGCTGCTGACCGCCGGAAAGCATCGTGACATCTCTTTTCTGATAGCCATCCAGACCGACCAGTTCCAGCATCCTGTCCACTTTCGGTTTGATCAGGTCATTGGACATCTTCTTGATCCTCAGACCGAACGCAACGTTTTCATAGACATTCAGATGCGGGAATAAGGCATACTTCTGGAAGACCGTATTGATGGGGCGCTTGTATGCGGGAACATTCGAGATCTCTTCACCGTTAAAGATAACAGAACCTTCGTCCTGTTCCAGGAATCCGCCAAGGATCCTGAGCAGGGTAGTCTTACCACAACCAGATGGACCTAAAAGGGTTACGAACTCATTTTCATAGATATCGAGATCGATACCTTTTAAGACCGTTTGACCATCGAAACTTTTAACAATATTCCTGAATTCGATCAATTTTTCCATAGCCAAAGCCCTCCAAATAAAATCATTATACGTTATTTTTTTCCGTTTTTATTTAAATTGAAAAAAATATACATTTCTTTTCAAAAAAGGCCTTCTTTTCAAAGAAAAAAAGACCTTTCGGTGTCTCCCGAAAGGTCTTAAGACGAAGTTTTTATTTTACTGTCTCGTCGATGAAGGCTCTTACGCCTCCGATATCTCTGTATCCGCCAAACTTGCCGATGACTTCGCCATCCCTGAAGATGTAGACCTGCGGGATCGACATGATCTGGAATCTTTCAGCCAGATCCATGTTGTCGTCGACATTGACCTTCGCAAAAGCGATCTGCGGATATTCACTTGCCACTTCTTCAATGACCGGGCCCAACATCTTGCAAGGACCGCACCAGTCCGCAAAGAAATCGATAAGTGTCGTACCGCTTTTGATCATTTCATCGAATTCAGCTGCATTGATGATCTTCATAGAGTCTTCCTCCTTCATTAAGATTATGCTTTATTCCATTCAATATTGAAAGTGAAATGCTTCTTATACGATCTCAATGGAATAAGCGATGTTCCAGACACCGTCCTTTTCTAAAGAGATCACATCTCTTTCTTCAAAAGGCGTCACAGTATCGTCACGTTCGATCGAATCCACCCAGGGCTCCAGGCATACGAACGGCGCATGTGGCGTCCAGACCGCAAAGATCTTATACTTGTCATCGATCCTCATGATGACCTTGTTTTCCCCATCAGTCAAAGTGAAAACGGAACTCTTCGGTTCGTTGACCACAAAGGTGCGGTGCTTTTCAAAGAATTCATAGCTCAGATCGATCTTTCTTCCTTCGACATCGTCCTTTTCAAATTCGATCCAATAGTCTTCAAACTTCTTTTTGGGATCAAGCGGACAGTTGAAAGCAGGATGCTGGCCAAAACCAAAATACAGCTTTCCGTCTTCTTTGTTCCGCACTTCATATTCGATCTTCACACATGCATCCTTAAGGACATAGCGCACATACAGTTCGAAAAGGTAAGGATATTCCTTCAATGTATCTTCATTTGCACACAGGCAGAAAAGCAGATAGTCTTCTCCCTGTTCCACGAATGTAAATTCGCTCTTTCTGCAGAAACCGTGATTATTCACGGAATAGTCCTGCCCCTTGAAATTCAGGATCTTGTTTGCCGGAGCGCTGACATGAGGAAACAGAGTCGGATTGCGGTTTGTCCAGAACGCCGGATCTCCGTTCCACATGTATTCGATATCTTTGTCTTTTCTTCTAAAACTTGCGATCTCGCAATTCTTTGTGTCGACCTTCAGGATCGCGAGAGCATTCTCAATCGTATAGATCATAATAAAAAATAGTGAATTACTTCACTATTTCTCCTAAAGCACTGCCCTTGATGCCGGCAGCGTTGCCTTCATCTGTATCGATATGCATAGCCAAAGCGAAATCATCTCTGACTCTTACGACCGTATCACCGAATACCAGGCTTCTGCCCTCAGTCTCGATCTTGACATTAACGATCTCACCGTTGCTGACGCCGTAGTTTGCTGCATCAGCCGGGGTCATATGAATATGACGTTTCGCAGCGATGACGCCCTTTTCGAGCTCGATCTCACCGCACGGACCGACCAGTTTGATGCCGGCAGTACCTTCGATATCACCGGATTCCCTGATCTTTGCCTCAACACCGAGCGTCCTTGCATCGGTAAGGGACAGTTCGATCTGCGCTTCTTTTCTTTCCGGACCGAGGATCGAAGCTTTCAGTTCTCCTCTGGGACCGACGATCGTCAGCTTTTCTTCACAAGCGAACTGACCGGGCTGTGATAAAGCCTTCTTCGGAGTCAATTCATGGCCTTCACCGAACAGGATCGCGACCTGCTCCTTGGTAACATGGATATGACGTGCACTTATTTCAACAATAAATTTTTCCATTTTCTTTATTCCGTCCTTATCTATATAAATTATATTCGCTTTTTTCAGAATCTTAAAGCCTGTTTCGCCTGACGGTCCATATCCCGCTTCTTATCGCTCTCCCTCTTATCATAGAGAGTCTTTCCCTTGGCCAGAGCGATCTCGATCTTGGCTCTGCCATCCTTGAGATAGATCCTCAATGGAATGCAGGTATACCCCTGCATCTTGCATTTGGAAAAAAGTTTTGTGATCTCCCTTTTATGCAAAAGGAGCTTGCGGTCCCTGGTCTCGTCATGACCGTTGTAAGTCGCCTCTTTATAAGAAGCGATGTTCATACCTTTTATGAAAGCCTCGCCACCAAGAAAAGCCACATAAGCTTCCTTAAGTGACACTTTCCCTTTTCGCAGCGATTTGATCTCCGAACCAAGCAGCACCATTCCCGCCTCGAGAGTCTCCTCGATGAAATAGTCATGGTATGCCTTCCGGTTAACAGCAATATCTTTCATATTTTTTGACAGAAAAATAGCGAAATATCATTTCGCTATCTTTGTAAAACTACTCAGTGATCCTGATGATGATGACCAAGACAAAGAACAGGATGCCTAAGACCATCGTGACGATGGAGATGACTTTCTCCGGACCGCGTTCCTTGACATTCTGGAACAATCCGAGATCGCCACTGCCCGTAAATGCGGACAGAGCATCGGATTTACCACCCTGCAGTAAAGATATCAGTATAAGCAATACAGCAACTATCAGTAATAATACCTTCATGTTTCACTCCTTAAAAATCCGCTTTTGCCAGATCTACATAGTTGATATCCGTCGGCGTTTCACGACCGAACAGGATTATCAGAACGGTCGCTACCTGAGTCTGATCGTTCATGGATTCGACCTTACCTTCCATACCGGAGAACGGTCCGGAAAGGATCTTGACAGAATCGCCGACTGCGAAATCGACCTCGATCGACTTGTCAGACTGGCCGATCCTTCTTAAGATCTTTTCGATTTCATCCTGCTTGACAGGGAAAGGCTTGGCACCGCCACCCGATGAACCGATAAATCCGGTAACGCCCGGCGTATTTCTTACGACATACCAGGCCTCATCGGTCATGATCATTTCAACGAAGAGGTAACCCGGGAAGATGTTCTTGACGACTTCCTTGGACTTCTCGTTCTTGACTTCGATCTGTGTTTCTTCCGCGACTACGATCCTGAAAAGGTTCTCGGAGATACCCATTGTTTCAAGCCTTTTCTCCAGATTGTCCTTTACCCGGTTCTCATGGCCTGCGTAGGTATTTACGACATACCACTCTTTCTTGTTGGTCTGTTCGGTCATATCAGAGCACTCCTACGGCATTCAAGAAAGCCGAAATGACTGCGAGGCAGATCGCAAAGAAGATGACGAAGAAACCGGTGAAAATGATGACCTGTACGGAATTC
>CADBND010000173.1 GCA_902795875.1 uncultured Erysipelotrichaceae bacterium | reverse complement strand
GGCGGTCTTGTCGTTCTGGGTTCGGAAAGGCACGAATCACTCCGTATCGATAACCAGCTGCGCGGACGTTCCGGAAGACAGGGCGATCCGGGTTATTCTCGTTTCTATGTCTCTCTTGAAGATGAACTGATGGTACGTTTCGGTTCCGACCGTATCTCTTCGCTGTTTGAACAGATGGGGGATATCCCGATCGAAAACAAGACGGTATCCAAGGCCATCTCTTCGGCACAAAAGAGAGTGGAAGGTCTCAACTTCGATGTACGTAAGGCATTACTGGATTATGACGATGTCATGCGTCAGCAACGTGAGACCATGTATGCGCAAAGAAACTACATCCTTGAAAATGAGGACATTCATTCTGTTATAGAGAACATGTTTTCCAGAGTCATGGAGAACATCGTGGAATCCAATGTGAGCGTTGACGGCAAGAAGGAAGTCATCGATTATGATTCGATCTGCCGCCGCATGAACACCATGGGCGTTTCTTCTTTCAAGAGATCCGATATCGAAGGTCTGGGAAGGGAAGAAACAGCTGCCAAATGCAAGGAAGCTTCCTTCAGTGCCTATGAAGAGAAGATCAAACCGGTGAAGAAGCAGATCATGCCGGTGGAGAGGACGATGGTGCTCAGGCTCATGGATCGTGCATGGCAGAATCAGATCGATGTCATGTCTAAACTGAGAGAGGGCATCCATCTGCGTTCCTATGCGCAGAACAATCCTTTGCAGGCATATGTCGAAGAAGGATATGAACTGTTTGAAAATATGATGAACACGATATCTTCCGATGTCGTGACTTTCTGCAATAATCTTAAGATCGTTATAAAGGAAAAGTAATTTTGGAACTGTATGAAATGAGGCAGAGCCTGAACGCTTCTTTGAAGAAGCTGAAGGATCTGGGCGATTCACTTGATCTGGCGAAGATCGATGAGCAGCTGGCGGAACTTGAAAAGAAGCAGAGCGATGAGAATTTCTGGTCTGATCAGAAAAAAGCGCAAAGCATCATCAAGGAATACAACAAGCTCAAGGATCTGAAGTCCAGGTATCATCAGAACAAAGACGGCATCGAGGGCATCCTGGGTGAACTGGATGAACTCAATAAGAATTATGATGCGGAACTTTTTGAATTGCTGGAAGAGGAATACGAAGAAGTCAACCGGAACTTTGAGGAGTTTGAGATCAAAGTCCTGCTGTCCAATGACTACGATCATTCCAACGCCTTGCTGGAGATCCATCCCGGAGCCGGTGGTACGGAATCGCAGGACTGGGCGGAGATGCTTTTCAGGATGTACCAGCGTTATGCCCAAAACAACGGTTACGGTTTCGAAGTGATCAGCTATGAAGAAGCCGATGAGGCGGGGATCAAATCCTGTACGGTTGTGATCAAGGGCGATTTGGCCTATGGCTATCTCAAGGGTGAGACGGGTGTTCACAGACTTGTGAGGATCTCACCGTTCGACGCATCATCCAGACGTCATACGTCTTTTGCTTCGGTGGAGGTGCTGCCGGAGTTCAACAACGAGATTGAGATCGAGATCCGTGATGAAGACCTCGAGGTGGATACGATGCGTTCTTCCGGTGCCGGTGGCCAGCATATCAACAAGACCGATTCGGCAGTAAGGATGAAACATATCCCGACAGGTTTAGTGGCTTTCTCACAATCTGAGCGTTCACAGATCCTCAACAGGGAGAAGTGTCTGGCGGTCTTGAAGGCAAAACTGTATCAGAAGGCGATCGAAGACAGGGAAAACGAAAAAAGGGCTCTGAAGGGTGAACAGCGCAAGATCGAATGGGGATCACAGATACGGTCCTATATCTTCTGTCCCTATACGCTGGTGAAGGACCACAGGACCAATTATGAAGAAGGGAATGTCGATAAGGTGATGAACGGAGAGATCAACGATTTCCTGTTCGCCTACCTGAAATCGCAGATTTAACTATGAAAAGAAATATCAGTCTACTCACACTCTTATGTCTTGTGCTTGGCATATTGGCGGGACTCTATCTGAAGCCGCTTGTGACTTCACTTTCTTTCGTTGGCACGATCTATATCAATCTTCTGAAATTCCTGATCGGTCCGGTCGTTTTCACAAGTATCGTTCCGACGATCTATCAGTCTTCAAAGAAAAAGGATTCCACTCTGACAAAGGCGGTCCTGACTTATATGGGCATGTTTATCGCGACATTCCTGCTGATGTCTTTGCTTTGTATCCTGATCGATCCGGCGAAGGGATTCACGTTCCCGGCTACCGACTGGAACGGCAGCACGCAGCCTTTGAGCGTGCAGGATATCATCGTCAATCTCTTCCCGAACAATCTTGTCGGGATCTTCGCGGATACGAAACTGTTTGCGATCATCCTGTTTGCTTATATGCTGGGACTTTGCCTGTCGAAAGTGAAGAAGGGTGAGAGGATCGCTGAGGATATTCAGATCATAAGGGATGTCTTTTTCAAGATCCTGGAATACATCATGTATCTGACTCCGGCAGCGGTATTCGCGCTGATCGGCAATACAGTCGCCAATTACGGTACGGTCATCATCGGTGTCGGCCTCAAATATATCGCCATGGCTTATCTGGGTGGTCTGGCTACGATCATTGTGATCATGATCCTGCCGGTATGGATCATTGCCGGTATCTCACCGGTCGAATATATCAAAAAGGTCTATAAGGTCTGGCTGGTTTCTCTAACGACCTGTTCCTCTGCGGCGACCCTGCCTACAACGATGAAGGTCTGCAAGGAAGAATTCGGTGTTTCACCGGAAGTGGTGGATGTGGTGTCTCCTTTGGGATGTACGATCCACATGTGCGGTGGCGCGGTCTCTTTTGCTTTACTGGGACTGTTCTGCAGCCGGATGTATGGCATACAGATCAGCCTTCCCACCTATATCCTGATGGCAGTGTCTGCTTTACTGATCAACATGTCGGCTCCGGGCATTCCCAACGGCGGTGTCGTGATTGGTGCGACATATCTGCAGTTATTGGGTATTCCGCTTGATTTCATCGGTTTCTATTCAGGTCTTTATAAGATCCTGGATATGCTTTATACGACGCTGAATGTGACAGGAAACATCACAGCCAATGTCATTCTGAATAAGATCCAAAAATAGGTTTTTCGGAAAGATATTCTATGTTAGAATATAGTTGTTTTGATGGATAGATCAGTCGAAAGATCTTACAGAGAGTCGCCGGGTGGTGGAAGGCGACAGGGAGGTCGGCTGAAGATGGATCCTGAACTTCGCTGTCGATAGGTAGGCAGTGACGTGTACTCGCGTTAAGAGTTGAAGTGAGAAATAAAGGTGGTACCGCGCTTTGCGCCCTTGTGATCACCTTTTTATTTTTTTTGGAGGTATGCATTATGGAAAACAAAGGAAAATACTACATTACCACTGCGATCGCTTATGCCAGCGGCAAGCCGCATATCGGCAACACTTATGAGATCATCATGGCGGATGCGATCGCCAGATACAAGAGAATGCTGGGATACGACGTCTATTTTCAGACAGGTACTGATGAGCATGGCCAGAAGATCGAAGAGAAGGCCAAGGCTGCCGGCATGTCCCCGAAGCAGTTCGTCGATGAACAGGCCGCTGAGATCAAACGCATCTTTGACCTGATGAATACCTCTTATGACCGTTTCATCCGGACGACCGATGAAGACCACGAAAGACAGGTCAAGAAGATCTTCAAAAAGCTGTATGATCAGGGCGATATCTATAAGAGTGAATACGAGGGCTGGTATTGTACGCCGTGCGAATCGTTCTGGACAGATTCCCAGCTGGTCGATGGCAAGTGTCCGGACTGCGGCAGGGAAGTCCATAAGGAGAAGGAAGAATCCTACTTCTTCAAGCTTTCCAAGTATCAGAAGACGTTAGAGAACTACATCAATGAACATGAGGAGTTCATTCAGCCGGAATCCAGAAAGAACGAGATGATCAACAACTTCCTCAAACCGGGCCTTCAGGATCTTTGTGTTTCCCGTACTTCTTTCAAATGGGGCATTCCTGTCGATTTCGATCCCAAACATGTCGTCTATGTCTGGATCGATGCGTTAAGCAACTATATCACTGGTCTGGGTTACGATGTGGATGGCAATCATGGCGAACTGTATAAGAAATACTGGCCGGCCGATCTGCATCTCATCGGCAAGGACATCATCCGTTTCCATACTCTGTACTGGCCGATCATGCTGCTGGCACTGAACGTTCCGCTTCCCAAACAGGTCTTCGGTCATCCGTGGATGCTGGTAGGAGAAGATAAGATCTCGAAGTCCCGGGGCAATGCGATCTATGCGGATGATCTGGTGAAGTTCTTCGGTGTCGATGCGGTCCGTTACTATGTCCTGCATGAGATGCCTTTCGCTCAGGATGGAACGATCACCTGGGAACTGGTCATCGAAAGGATCAATTCCGATCTGGCCAACGTTTATGGCAACCTGGTGAACAGGACGATCGCCATGACCAACAAGTATTTTGACGGAAAACTGAATAAGGATTTTGTTGAAGAAGAGATCGATAAGGAATTCAAACAGACGATCTTGGACAGCGTAAAGACCGTCGAAGAGAAGATGAATGAGCTTCGTGTCGGTGATTCGATCGAAGCGATCATGGAACTGTTCAGGAGATGCAACAAATACATCGATGAGACAGCTCCCTGGACATTGGCGAAGGATGAAGCTTTAAAACAGAGGCTCAATACCGTCTTATACAACCTTCTGGAGGGGATCCGTTTCGGTGCGGTCCTGATGGAACCGTTCATGCCTGAGACCAGCCGGAAGGTATTCGAACAGATTAATACGGAAGAGACTTCCTATGACAGCCTTGCAAGTTTCGGCAACTATGAATGCAACAAAGTAACGGATAAGCCGGAAGCACTGTTTGGCCGTCTGGATGCTGTGAAGACGATGGAGGAGGTCCATGCCTATCTGAATCAGCCTGAAGAAGTGAAGGTCGAACATAAGGCAGAGATCGAATTCTCCGATTTTGAAAAGGTCGAGATGGTCGTCGGACAGGTGAAGAACTGCTCCAAACATCCCGATGCCGATAAGATCTTGGTTTTTGATGTCGATTTCGGATATGAACAGCGGCAGATCCTTTCCGGTGTAGCGGAATACTACAAACCGGAAGAACTGGTCGGCAAGAAAGTCATCGCCGTCATGAATCTGAAACCGCGGAAGATCAGAGGCCTCGTATCCAACGGAATGCTTCTGTCTGCAGTAAAGGAAGAGAATGGAAAGCAAAAACTGGAACTGTTGAGCTCCGATATGGAGATCGGTTCGATCGTGTGTTAGAAAAAGAGTGAAAGGCTCTTTTTCCTTAGGTATAATTAGGTTATGAGAAAGTTTCTGTCGATCATCGTATGCAAGCTCGCAAAGTGGATATGCGGGTATTTCGGACGCGGTTCCTCTTTTCCGGGTCAGGTCGCTTTGAAGATCTGTCCGGACATTCTTTCACGTGTGAAACTTCCGGAGACGGTCATCGCAGTGACAGGTTCCAACGGAAAGACTTCCACCGTGGAGATGATACACGGTATTCTTGAAGCTGCGGGACTCAGTTACGCATACAACTATGAGGGCTCCAATCAGATCGAAGGGGTCACGACACTGGTCCTTTCCAACTGTTCCCTGAACGGTGTGTTCAGGAAGGATGTCTTGCTTATCGAAGCGGATGAAAGATATGCGAAATACATATTCAAATACATTACGCCGAAGTATTATGTCATAAACAATCTCTATCGCGATCAGATGACCCGCAACGGGCATCCGGAATATGTCCTTTCAGATATCGCAAAGTCGATCCGTGAGGGATCGAAACTTGTGATCAACTGTGATGATCCACTGGTTTCTTCTTTGTCCAGACGATTCGATAACGAGGTCGTATGGTTTGGCATGGAAGACAATCAGTATGTTTCGGAGACCTGTACGAGTGTTTATGATGACGGTTTCTATTGTCCTGTCTGTCACAAGAAGATGATCTATGAATATCGGCAGTTCGCTCATGTGGGCAAATATGAATGTTCATCCTGCGGTTTCAAAAGGCAGGATCCCGATCATGCGATCACATCGATCGATCTGGAAGAAGGAAGGATCACGATCGATGACAGATACGATCTACATTTAGCTTTCAATTCCATCTATAATGCCTACAATCTTCTGGCGGCTTTTACGGTGGGATGTGAAATGGGTCTTGATGAAGAGCTCATGTGCGAAACTTTGAATGATTATCTGATCCGTAACGGCAGGATCAAGTCTTTCCTGATCAACGGCAAGAAAGGGACCTTACTGATCTCAAAACATGAAAACACTGTTTCCTACGACCGGAATCTGGAATATGTGGCTTCAAAGGAAGATGTAACATTGCTTATGATCATCGATGATATCAGCCGCAAGTATTTCACTTCGGATACTTCCTGGCTTTGGGATATCCGTTTCGAAATACTGAATAAAGAAAGCGTCAGACAGATCCTGGTCGCCGGCAAGTACATCGACGATGTGGCCATAAGGCTGGAGTATGCCGGGATCGATATGGAGAAAGTGAAGACGTTCCGTTATACGAAAGATGCTGTCGAATACATCGGCGAAAATGTCGAGGGACAGCTGTATGCCCTGACCTGTTTTTCTGATGAAGCGAAACTGCTTAAGGAGGTCGTTGTCGAATGAGGATACTGCATCTTTATCCGAATCTGATGAATCTGTATGGCGATTACGGCAACATCGTCCTTTTGAAGAAGCATCTGGAAGACCAAGGCATTGAAGTCGTTGTCGATAAAAGGGAAGTCTATGAGAGTTTTGATCCCGATCTTTATGATCTTATCTATATGGGTTCGGGGACGGAAAATGCGCAAAAGGTAGCTTTGGAGGCTTTAAATAAGTATCGCTACTATCTGAAGAAATACGTTGAAGAGGGCAAAGTCATTCTGTTTACCGGAAACGCCATGGAACTGGCGGGAAATACGATCGACGGTCAGAAGGCTTTAGGCCTGATCGATATGGATGTCGTGACCAGTGAGAAACGCTATACCGGTGATGTCATCGTGAATAATGAAGAGATCGGCGAGGTCGTCGGTTTCATCAATCGTTCCACACTTCTGAAAGGCGGGGAGAAGGAAAAACTGTTCACCTATGAGTTCCGCTATGAAGGTCTGGTGGATAACGATTACGAGGGTTACCGCTACAAGAATCTGTTTGGAACGCATATCATCGGTCCGGTACTTGTCAAGAATCCGAATTTCATGGCTTATATCGTTTCCTTGTTTGTGGAAGGGAAGATGAAGGAAGTATCTTATCCTTACGAGGAGGGTGCCTACGAGACCACTTTAAGTGAACTGAAAAAGAGAAAGTAAGTGAGAACGTTCCTGAATTTCGATTGGGAGTATCCCCTGATCCTGTGGATACAGCAGATCATTAACGGCAGGCCTTTTCTGAAAGGCCTCTTTGTTTTGTTTACGCAGTTCGGAGAGCCATATATCCCCGTCATTCTGGCGATGGTGCTGTATCTGGGCTTAGACAAGAGAAAAGGGATCTATACGGCTTTGTGTTTTGTATTCCCGCAGCTTCTGACAGGACAGATCAAGAATACGGTCAAACGGCGCAGGCCTTATATGGATAACGAAATGATAGAGTGCCTGCATCCCGCGGATACGGAAGGGGATATCTATGATATCGTTGCGCAGGGTTATTCCTTTCCCAGCGGTCATGCGACTTCGATCAGTTCCATGATGTGTCTGCTGTTTCTTCAGACAGGGGAAAAGATCTTCAGATACCTGTATTTTCCTGTCGTCTTTCTGGTCTGTCTGTCCCGGGTCGCCCTGGGTGTCCATTATCTGAGTGATGTGCTTGCGGGTGCTTTATTTGGTGTTGTTTTCGTATGCGTGTTCGATATCTTATATAAAAGGCTTGAGAAGAAGCAACTTTATCTGTTCCTTTTCCTTTTAAGTGCAGCGGGGGTCTTTTTCTGCCGCAGTAACGATTATTTCTCCCTGGTCGGTCTGGTGAACGGCGTCATGGCCGGCGATCTGTTCGAAGAGAGATTCGTCGGATTTGAGAACACAAAAAAGCCCCTGAAGATCGTCTTGCGTATCCTTTTCGGGGCTGTCCTGTTTCTTTCTATAAGCGAAGGGATGAAACTTTCTTTTGCGCAGCTTTTCCTGAAGGAAGACGGGTTGCCTGCTCTCTTGCTTCGTTCTTTCCGGTACTGTCTTTCTTCTTTTGCGGTGTTCGGGCCGTATACCTGCCTGTTTCGTTACGGGCTCTTTAACTAAGCTAACGGTTGCAAGTAATGACGTGAGGGATATACAGCTCATCGATATAGGCGATATCTTCTTGCGTCAGTTGTACATCAAAGCACTTTATCGCATCATAGAGGTATTTCTCTTTGGTGATGCCAATGATAGGAGCGGCTACGCCTTTGGCGAATTGCCAGGCCAGACAGATGTTGGACATGGAAACATCGTATCTTTGTGCTAATTCGTATATCCTTTCGGCGATCTTTTTATCCTGTTCTGCTGTCGCATCGTAGCGGGTCCCTTCCTTCTCGTCCAGGGAAGACCTGGTCGTATCGCTTAGCCAATCAGGCCGGGCAAGTCTTCCAGCGGCATAGGGAGCGAAACTGGTGCGGGAAACGCCAAACTGTTCAGCGACCGGGATCAGATCCCGCTCGTCTTCCCGATAGATGGGGTTGTAGTGGTTCTGCAGTGTCACAAAAGGCTGATAGCCTTTTTCTTTTGCGGTGTAACAGTATTCGGCGAACTGGTATCCGTACATGGCACTGGCACCGTAATAGCGGATGCGTCCGGCTTTCACTTCTTCATTCAGAGCTTCCAGTGTATCTTCGACAGGCGTATCGTAATCGAAACGGTGCAAGACCAGCAGGTCGATGTATCCGCAGCCGAGCCTTTCTAAAGAAGAAGCGATCTCACGATGGATGGCTTCCGGTGAGAGTTTCCCTTCATTGAAGTAACATTTCGTAGCGATGACGATATCCTCTCTTTTCATAT
>CADBND010000172.1 GCA_902795875.1 uncultured Erysipelotrichaceae bacterium | reverse complement strand
AAGCATTTTAATTACGGAAATGCCAACGCAGAACAGTCCTCCCACGATATTCATAACCGAGGAAAGGATCTTGTATTTCCTTAAACCGTTCTCTGAAAAATCGTTTAACTTCATCATTTCCTTTTCGGCAATTTTCCCGGTAGTAATGGTAATAATGCCCTTTACCACGCAGGCAATACCGATTGCTATAAATAAAAACTGTCCGTACTCATTAATAAACTCGCCCATATTCTCTGAATTATCCTCCTCGTATTATTCATTCGTATCCGTCAGCTCGAGGAAAATATTTTCCAGCGAAGCCGTTGATTTATGTGTTGCTTTCAGTTCCTCCATGGTGCCGGAATAGATGAGCTCACCCTTTTTGATAATGCAGATTTCATCGCAGAGCTTTTCCGCAACTTCCAGTACATGGGTGGAAAAAAATACGGATTTGCCTTTTTGGGCATGCTCGCGCATCATGTTTTTGAGTTCAAACGCGGCCTGCGGATCAAGTCCCGTCAGGGGCTCATCGAGAATCCACACCGATGGATCATGAACCAGCGCCCCCAGTATCATAACTTTCTGACGCATGCCATGTGAGTATGAAAGAATCTGATTATTCAAATCATTGAAAATGCCGAACCGTTTGGCATATGTTTCAATAAACTCCGCTCTCCCGTCGGCAGGAGTATCATAAATATCCGCCATAAAATTTATGTATTCCAGTCCGGTTAATCTAAGGAAATGGTCGGGGCTGTCGGATACATAGCCAAACTGATACTTTGCTTTCTGAGCGTCTTTTACAACATCTATTCCGTTAACCTCAATGGTTCCTTCGCTTGGCCGGATGATACCGGTTATAGCTTTAATTGTAGTGGATTTGCCGGCACCGTTATGGCCAATAAACCCGGTAATGGCACCGTCCTTCGCTGTGAACGAAATATTCTTCACCACATCACGCTCACCATACCTTTTGGTAAAGTTCTGCACGCAAATCAAAGCCCTTTCCTCCTGTTATGCTTATTTCACGCCTAATATTATAACATAACCCGGGAGTTGCTTCCAACCTCTTTTCCTGATAAAAACAGGTCGATAACAGTTGCTCATGAGATACTCAACAAGCGGCCTATCTATAAAAAATTGTTCTCCTAATCTGTAGCCACTTCATATGCCGTATATTCATGGTCAAATTCATACCCCAGCTTTTCTGCCAGATGAACGGAGTTCATATTCTGGGCATCCCAGCTTGGATACAAGCCTTCATCAAGGCATCGTAAAATCAGCGCCGCAGAAGCGATTGTTGCCAGTCCTTTTCTGCGCTCTTCCTCTACCGTATCAACCTCAATCTCAATGCCTTCGTTGTATCCGGAATATGAGGAAGCACCGGCAACAATCCTCCCGGACTTCACAATAACCATTCCTCTCCCGATTTCCAGATATTGTTCTTTACCTTCAAATGATGAAACAAAATCCCGTGTCACCGAATCAGTCAGGCACAGATCATAGAGATCCTTATCAATTTCTTTTAGTTCATATCCTTCCGGTAGTTTCTTCACCAGGCTCCTCAAGAAGGATACATCAAACTGTGTGTCCTTTTTGATGGCATACCGTATCACCTTTTTAGCCTCAGGAAAGCACTCCTCGATACATACTTCCCACGCCTTACTCTGTGGTATCATAATCACAAAACCCTCCGGTTTTGCCAAAATAAGTTCTTTATCCGGCGCTCCGGCATAGAATGAAAAGCATCCTATAGAAGCCATCGCCGATACCGGAGAATCCGGATCCGTGACAAATATTTTACCCATGACTTTTTGAAGGCAGGAATAAATCATGGTTTCATTCCACCCTTCAAAAAAAGATTTCACTTTAGCGGTATCTGTCAGTTCGTAAATCATTTCCCTTTCCTCGTAATTATGAAACGAATTGATCATCCCTTTAGACGTGAGGATACAGATTTATAAATAATTCCTTTATCTCTTTAGGCTCCATATTATTAGTAAAACTCGTAAAGGCTTCTTCAAAAGTATCTGTCCCGCTTTGTCCCAGCAAAGATCTATAGTATCCTACCGCTTTAAGAACAGTATCATAATACTGATCTTCAAAGCTTCCCGGATAATAATATGCCTCACGTACCAAATCACAATCCGTACAAGAATTATCCCAAGTTCCCGGAACCGCATAATCCGGGAAAAGGCCTTTACTGCTTTCTTTTAATTTCAATCCCTCTTCTGTATTTGTAACGCTCTCAAATGCAGATTTCCAATTTTCAAAATTACAATTATTTGCATCTAGGTATTTTGAAAGTTTAAGCCTGTTGGCATATCCCTGGTATCGGTTCACTCTGCCATCTCTTTGTTCAAACTTAACCGGATTAAACTCTAAAGACCAGTGAACAATTTTGCGACAATATGTATGAAAGTCAAACCCCTCCTGTCCTATAGAAGTTGAAATAAAATTAAACGGCCTGAAGGGTGAATTAAATCTGCGGATCTTGCGTTCCAAGGTTTTTGCAGTTGAGGCATTATCCTTTGCTCCGGCATAATGACCAAATGCAAAAAATGTTGACATTAAAACACTTTTTTTATTATCTCCATTTACGTGAATCCCTGAAGTAGATATTCCTAAAATATTAGCAAACGCTTCGGCAAAGGTCTCGTCTTTTCCTTTTATTCTGTCCTTTATAATGTATTCGGAATATTCATCAAAAACATCCCATATACAACCATCCATTCCATATTGCAAAATCGCTTTATAAATACTTGTAGGTGGATTTTTTTCTTCTGAGCAATATGCTAAAACAACTCGAAGCGATTCAGCTCTACACATATACCTATAATACGCTTTGCAAAAAATCTCTATTTGATCACTATTACGATGAAATATGCCCTCTCTTGCCTTTGCATATGCATATGGAGAACCCTTTTCCAAAGAATTGAATCTACCATTTTGATCATACTCGTACATACTTTCCGAAAGCTTCTCTGTTTCAATAGATTCTTTTTTATTTGGATCAAATATTTCTTTTTTACTGCTTTTTTTTGAATAGTTGACCAATGCATCTATATACAGCTCTTCGGAGGGATCATCTCCGTAACGGATCAATTCTTTCCCATCAAATCTTTTCTTAAGATCATCCCTTGCCCTTCTTGAAGCCTCATATGATAAAATTACAGATAAACTTTTGGGAGTCATTTGATAATCCGTAAAGAACAATCGCTTTGATGCCCCGGTTTTTCCTTTAAAAACGCCGTTAAGTTCCCGTCCATCCTTGCATCGAACGGGTGGAATAAATAATAATTTATGGAGTTCCTCCTCTTCAAAAAGCACTTTAAAAAGTTTGGCAACTCTGGCATTATAAAGTAATCCGTCTGTATTCTCTTCACTATTGTTATTGGTGGCAAAAATCGGCTGGAAATCTTTTATTCTGTCAAAAGAAAGTAATTTTTTTTCATCCGTTTTATTCTCTAATAATTTATAGCCACCGGAAAAGGAAAAAACAGCAGGCGTACTCTTAATATAATCTAAACGAAGATTATTATTATCAAGCTGCTTTCTTAATTCTTTTATTATTTTTGTTTTTTCATCAGATTCATAGTATCCGTCACCATCCCATTCAAAAACTAAATCCTCATTTCCTTCCTCAAATCCCTCTGCCCTCCAGAATCTGTCATCTTCAGTCCTACAAAATAACATACTCTCATACCAGATATAATACTTTATATCACCTTCATCACCTTTATAATAATCCAAGCTATTTTGAGGAAGTGACAACAAGTCTTTTAGATATATATCATCTACTTCTACCGTTGTGTTACAATCCTGAAAGCTAATATCCATTCCAGACATATATCTTTCAACACGGGAAACATTTGAATTCAAGAGCATTTCAGACTGTTTTATTACAATCTCTTTATATTTTTCAACGGCATTATTATAATTTTGATTTACCAGTTTACCTTTTGTTTCAACATAGTTTTCCCAACAAACAAAATTAAAATCTTTATTCAAATATGTAATTATCTTTTTGAATTCATGGTAAATGTCAGATTCCTTTTCCAGATAATGTTGGGTAGTACTCACAATTCCTCCATCAACCTGATCCATATTGTAATCTATGTCCTGATCCTCATTGTCATCTGCGTCCTTTTCTTTGTTTTGATTTTCCAAATCATTCAGATAACTACGATAGCGAAATGGTGTTGCACTCATTAGCAACAATTTTTGATCCCCTTGAATGACCTTTTGTATTACCAACCCTAGCTCCGTATTATTACCATTTATGGTATGAAACAAGTCAGAATAATTCTGTATTTCATCTGCTATAAACAGATCCATCTTCATTGCGTCAACACTGGCAACCGCCATACATTTTCTGGCAAGTCGAATATACTCTTTGGCACAGGTTTCTTCAAAGACTTCTTTGATAAGACGTAATATTTCCCCCTTTGTAACATACTGTTCAACTTTAGGACCTTTGTCTTTTAGTTTGTCAAGTAGTTTGTCAAGTAGTTTGTCAAAAATATCTTTTTCCCATCCTTTATTTGATGTTTTCTCCATCATAGTAGTAAAATAGCAATGTAGCAGTCTCATTTTTTCAGTTTTCTGAAGTTCTGCTAATACAGCATCGTGATAACCTTGACAAGTTTCTTTTAACGGTTTTATTTCTACCTTTTTCAAATCCTCCAGGGTTTCTTTATATTTTTCCTTAATTTCTTCCGGTAATTCCATTTTCTTGTCTTTATAAATTTTTTTAATTGTATTGCTACCGAAATATTCTTTTGCATTGTTAAGAACATAATATGTTAATTTTTCAGAATCATTATCATGCGTAAATAAAAACTTGTTTAAGCTTTTACTTATACATTTTTCCAGGCAGGCTTCTTTGACATTATCCCATTCAGTTTCTAGAAGTGTTT
>CADBND010000171.1 GCA_902795875.1 uncultured Erysipelotrichaceae bacterium | reverse complement strand
CACATCCTTTCTAATCTCAAGTATATAAAAACCCAAAGAGGGCTGACACCTTTTTATTTCAGTGTCCACTCTATGGGTTACAGTTTAGAATTGGCTTTTTTTGTGTTTATTCAGGAGCTGCAGCAGCCAGACCGATGCAGGCTTGTGATTGTGAATCGGATGGCCGTATACAGACAGTGACTCTTGATCCGCCGATCTGTTCAGCGAAGGAAATATCTTCTGTCGCATTGCTGATGACTTCACCGGTATCAGATGTGATCGTGTAGAAGTATGGAGGCAATGCGCCGCCCATATAGATGGCCGTCCAGTGTGGGAACCAGATCCTTCCGGCTGCATAAGTCGTTTCGCCATAGTCGTTTGTCGTGGACAAGTCACAGGCTTCACCGGTACAGAAACCGTTTTCGCCACCGCCGACTCCGAATGTTACCCAGACAGTTCCGCCGTCATATGCGCCATTGAGATTGGCGATACCGCCGGCAATGTACTTCTTGTTTTCGCGGGCAATATCCATGGCTTCACTTGCGGATATGAGTGGATGTTCCTCAAGAGATTTTTTAGCGATATATCCGGTAACGGAAGGATATCCGGAAGGTTCAGCATAGGGGTATGCACCTTTGAGATGTGTAAATTCCGTAACGGTATCCGGCATTTCAAGTGGTGTATACGGATCATATTCACCCAGATGGTGATCGATCAACTGATCCAGGATCTTCGCTACGATCTTGGATTTGGTGTTTTCCTGATATTCAGCAGGAGTGAAGTAAGCACCTCTTTCCATCTTGTCGTATCCCGTCCAGCAGGAGATCGTGTACTTGTTTGTCTGCATGACCAGCCAGCTGTCCTTTGTGGCACCGGTCGGGATACCGAATTCCTCACCGGAATCGCCCCAGTCGGTCGTACCGGTCTTGCCATAGAGCGGATAATCACGTCCGTTCTTGCAATACCACATCAGAGAGGAGAAGGAACCGGTCATATTGTATTCTTCGAGGTAGGCGACCATCCAGGCCGTTGCTTCGGAGATACGTTGCGTTCCTTGGGTGTCAGCGACGAAGTTGTCTCTTCCGTCGTTGTATTCAATGTATCGGACGGTGTGTGGCATGATGTAACGTCCGCCATTGATGAACATCGCATGTGCGCCGGCCAGCTGAAGAGGCGTGACCAGACAACGGTTTCCGCCGATTGCAAACTGAAGGTCGAAATCGGAATAATCGAATTCGAAACCGATGGAGTTGAGATAATCGACGACGAATTCTTCACCTTTCGCATCGACGACGGCTGCCAGAGCCTGTACCGCCGGCGTGTTTTGCGAACGACCAAGCGCTTCTGTCATCAGCATGTCACCGTGATATGCGTGATCGTAGTTGGAGATCAGGACGTTGCCACCGTAGAGGTAGTAGGGCATATCCGTGAAGGTGTGGGATGTCGCATAACCGAGTGCGTCGATACATAAGGCGTAGTCGACGACAGGCTTGATCGAAGAACCCGGATTGAGGTAAGCATCCGTTGCCCTGTTGAACTGCCTTGCGGATTCTGTCTCACCGCGTCCGCCGCCAAGAGCTTCGATCGCACCGTTCTGGTTGTCCATGACAACGATCGCGCTTTGACACAGTTCATTCGGGAAGTAAACACCGACATAGTCTTCTTCGTTTTGCATGTCGTAGATGTATTCCTGCATGTAGGCGTTCATATTGGTATGGATCTCCATACCGACGTTATAGGGCGATTCGCCCGTTACCTTTTCGACTTCATTTATGACGCGGTCGATGTAGGACTGATACTTGTCGTTGGTCTCCTGGAAGTTGTCGGAGATACCGGCCAGTGAATCTTCTATACGGATGGACTTGGCCAGATCAGCTTCCTTTTCGGAGATGTATCCATGCATGACCATGAGGTCAAGGACTTCATTTCTTCTGCTGACAGCGTTTTGCAGATACTCGCTGTCCGGATCGAGGTAATAGTTATCGTATTTATATAAGTCGTTGTACGGATTGTATGTGTTGGGCGAGTTGATCAGACCGGCCAGGAATGCAGATTCGGAGAGATTGAGGTTCTCTGCGGATTTTCCGAAGTAGTACTGGGCGGCTTTTTCAACACCACGGATGTTGTTGCCGTAATTGACTTTATTGATATACATCGCAATGATCTGCTGCTTGGTGGTATCGGTAAAATTCTCGAGTTCCAGCGCCAGAACGATCTCCTGCATCTTACGTTTGATACCGCTCATGCCTTCTCTGGCAGCGATGGTGGATTCATCATCCGCATCGATGGAGAAGTAGGAGTTCTTGATCAGCTGCATCGTGATCGTCGAACCGCCTTGTGAGAAGTCGCGGGTACGGAAGTTGGCGATTGCCGCTTTGGTGAAACGCGGGATATCGAAACCGGGATGTTCGAAGAAACGGGAGTCTTCGATTGCCAGGAAGGCATCGATCAGACAGTTCGGCATGCGCTCATATTCGATATTTTCTCTCAGATACATGCCCAGTTCCATGATCTTGTTGTCATCGGAATCGTAGATCGTGGAAGAATCCGGGGAAACCAGATCAGAGACGTGGAGTTCCGGCTTGTCTTCACAGAGCTTGTAGGCAAAATAGATCGCTCCGACCCCTGCACACAGGCAGATGAAAAGGACGATACACATGAGGATAGCCATGATGAAAGTAAACAGTTTTGCTTTCGGTCTTTTTGCTTTGGGCTCCCATTCTTTCGTGTTCTTCTTTTTTTCGGCCGGGGCCTTTTCTTCCCTGATCACATCTTCTTTTTTTGTTTTGTCCTGTTTCGTGATGTTCCTGATCTTTTCCCCAACATTTTTCAGGCCTTGGGAAACAGTCTGGGTTGCGGACTTGAACTTATCCGCAAGTCCCGCAAAGGCGGTCGTAATTTTGTTTTCTTTATTGTCGTTCATCTTCATCTTCTTTTTCGTTACGATCTCTTTTTCCTGAAGAGAGGAATCAGCGGTGCCGGCGATGTGTACGTCGTGCTGTCCGGTATGGAAGAAAGACCTCTTTTCCTGATGTTTCAGAGCTCTTCTTTTGACGGAATTGATCCCTCTTTCCTGCGAGTCGTTCAGTTCTTTTTCCTGTCTCATACAGTTTATTATTATACTATATTAAGGTAATAAATGATAATATTAAGGCATGATCAATGAACGTTTAAGCAGCCTGAAAGCAGCGATGGCTGCGGAAGGCATGGACGCATATTATCTCAATACTTCTGATTATCACATGTCGGAATATGTACCCGCATATTTTCGTACAATCGAATACTTTTCAGGTTTCACAGGTTCGCTGGCGACACTGATCGTCTGCAAGGATGAGACCTATATTTTTGTTGACGGACGATACCACATCCAAGCCGACAGACAATGTCTGCCTAACGGTATCCGTGTCATGAAACTGGGAAATGCCGGTGTTTTGGATCCCTTAGGATTCATACGCCAGCATCTGAAAGGAAAGACGATCGGTCTTGATGGGAAAAGGACGAGTGCTTCTTTTGGAAAAACACTGAAAAAGGAAGATGTACATATCCTCAGCAAGGACATCTATTCCGTTCTGATCAAGGATCGTCCGCCTTTGAAAAAAGGGAAGATCTATGAGATCTCTGAGAAATATACCGGTCTTTCCAGAAGAAAAAAGATGGAAAT
This sequence comes from uncultured Erysipelotrichaceae bacterium, assembly GCA_902795875.1. Taxonomy (GTDB): domain Bacteria; phylum Bacillota_I; class Bacilli_A; order Erysipelotrichales; family Erysipelotrichaceae; genus Colivicinus. The sequence goes on along the minus strand of CADBND010000171.1, from coordinate 5,680 downwards.
GATCGCCTATTGTCTGGGCGACAGAGTTCACGTGGTGAATGATCTGCCTTCGATCGCCTATCTTTTCAATCTTCGCAGCGATGATATCGCCCATACACCGGTCTTTCTGTCCTATCTGGTCATCATGGATGGGGATTATTATCTGTTTGCGGATCTGGAACGTTTTGACAGCGACTTGCTGGAAAAGCTTTATGCGGATGGTGTGATCATAAGACCATATGATGCGTATTACGATTTCCTTTCTTCCATCAGGGACCGCAAGATCCTAATCGATGAAAACAAGGTCAATTACGAGACTTATCTCAAGATTCGGGGAAGAGGAAATACGGTCTATCGGATGCGGTCGATCATCGAGGATATGAAAGCCATAAAGAATCCTGTCGAACAGGAAAATATGAAACTGGCGCACATTTATGACGGTGTAGCGGTATTACGCTTCCTGATGTGGCTTGATCAGATCGACAAGCGCAGTATCAGTGAATATGATGCGGCAAGAAAGATCGATGCCTGCAGATTGGAATATAAAGCGAAAGATCTGAGTTTCGCTTCGATCGTCGCTTACAACGCCAATGCGGCACAGATGCATTACTTCCCTGAAAAGGGTGCTTCTTCGATGCTTGACAACAAGGGGATCTTACTTTTTGATACGGGTGGCCAGTACAATGAAGGGACGACGGATATCACCAGAACCGTAGCACTTGGCGAAGTAGATGAGGAAGTTAAGAAATATTTTACGCTGGTCATGAAGTCGATGTTCCAACTCAGCGAAGTGAAGTTCCTTGAAGGAACAAGCGGCAGCATGCTGGACATATTGGCACGTAAGGATCTCTGGGAAGAAGGGGTTGATTACCGCTGTGGTACAGGTCATGGCGTAGGGTATGGACTTGCGGTCCACGAAGCACCGCCCAGCATCCGTCATAATTCCACGACAAGTGCGGGAGAACTGGCAGAATTCAAAGCCGGTATGATCTGTTCGGATGAACCGGGCGTCTATTTTGAAGACAGATTCGGGATCCGTTTAGAAAATATGATCCTGTGTGTCAAAGATGAATACAACGAATATGGACAGTTTTATCGTTTTGAGACACTGACACTTGTCCCGATCGATCTGAATCTGATCGATCTCTCCTATCTGGACGAAAAGACGAGAGACATACTGAACCGATACCACGAAAGGGTCTATCAGACTCTTCTGCCATATCTGAATGAAGAAGAAAAAGCGTTTTTAAGAAAACTGACGAGGGCGATATGAAGATCATTAGTTGGAACGTAAACGGTTTGCGGGCAGTGATGTCGAAAGGCGATCTGATCCCTTTCCTCAACGCTGAAGATCCTGACATCATGGCTTTTCAGGAGACCAAGATGCAGGAAGACCAGCTGAATTTCAATTTTGACGGTTATTTCCGTTACATGAATTCGGCGGAAAAGAAGGGCTACTCCGGTACGATGGTCCTGACAAAAACGAGACCTTTAAGTGTGGAATATGACTTTGCCGGGGAGGATCATCCCAAAGAGGGAAGAGTCATCACACTGGAATATGAGGATTTCTATTTCGTATGTGCCTACGTCCCGAATTCCAAAGACGGTTTGAAACGTATCGATTACAGGATGCACTGGGAAGATGATCTTCGGGCTCACCTGATGCGGCTTGATAAGAAGAAGCCGGTCATTTATACAGGGGATCTCAATGTGGCGCATAACGAGATCGATCTGAAGAATCCTGACGAGAATCATTTCTCTGCCGGTTTCTCCGATCAGGAAAGGGAAAAGTTCTCGATCCTGCTGGATTCCGGGTTTAAGGACAGTTTCCGGGAACTGTATCCCGAGACAGTCAAGTATTCCTGGTGGTCTTACCGGACCAGGGCAAGGGAAAGGAATGCAGGCTGGCGCATCGATTATTTCGTCGTTTCCGACAGACTGCTTGCTAAAGTGAAAGACTCACTGATATACAACGAGATCATGGGCTCCGATCATTGTCCGGTCGGACTCGTATTATAGGAGGATCCGAATGGAAGTCAAAGAATTTCTGGAAAAAAATTTTGAAGCAATGAAAGCCGATCTGAAAGAGCTGGTCTCTTACAATTCTGTTTTCAGCGAAGATGAAGCACCGTTTGGTTCGACCAACCGCAAGGTACTCGATGCGGCTTTGAAGATGATGGAAGCCAAAGGCTTACGGACACAGAATGTCGATTATTATGCCGGTTTTGGTGAAACGGGCGAAGGCGAGAAACTGATCGGTATCCTGGCGCATCTCGATGTCGTCCCGGCCGGAGAAGCCTGGAACAGTGATCCGTTTGAAATGGTCGAGAAAGACGGCAAGGTCTATGGCCGCGGCGTCACCGATGATAAGGGCGGTGCTGTCGCAGCGATGTATGCATTAAAATACCTGGTCGATGAAGGCTATCCTTTTAAAAAACGCGTCCGGCTGATATTGGGTTGCAACGAAGAAACGGGTTCGGAATGTATCCGCCATTACGTTTCCAAATATGGCCATATCGATTACGGTTTTACACCGGATGGAAACTTCCCCGGCATTTATGCGGAAAAGGGAATGTATATGGGCACTGTTGTCGGCCATGATTCGGCATTTCTGGATATACAGGGCGGCGAAGTCAGCAATGTTGTATGCAAGAAGGTCAAAGCAGTTGTAAAAGAAGGTTCCTTCGATGAAACAAGATTCGGGAATTATCTGAAGGAACATGGCGTGGAATACGATCTTCTTCATGAAGGGGATGTGAAGATCACTGTCTACGGTGTCGCTGCACATGCATCGATGCCCGATCTCGGTGTCAATGCGATCGCACATCTGTTTGAAGCACTTTATGCTTCGGGGTTTGAGGATGACCTCGTAGCTTTCTTCCATAAGAATTTCGCTTTGACTTTACATGGCGAACTGCTCGGTTTCGAGGAAATAAAGGACGAAGTATCCAATACCAGCATCAATTTCGGTGTCATCCGCAAGGAAGGAAATGATGTGATGATGTCCCTGGATATGCGTTTCCCGGTCAAGAGCAACACTGAGAAAGTCAAAGAACTGATGCAGATAAGCGAAGGCAAAGTGGAAGTCCTGTGCCGCCATACGGCGGAACCGTTATATTTCGATGTGAATACACCGATGATCAAAGCTTTGAAGAAGGCTTATGAAGATGTGACAGGCGACAGGGAAACACCGATGGAAGCGATCGGAGGCGGTACTTATGCCAAGGCAATCCACAACTGTATCGCGTTCGGATGCGAGTTCCCGGGTGAAGACAATCACATACATGATGCGAATGAAAGCATGGATCTGGACAATTTTAAGAGACAGGTCGAGATCTATGTAGAGGCGATTTCCAATCTCAATGAAATAGAAGGTTAAACACCTTCTGTTTTGTTATAATGGTGGTGTATGAAAAACGTCAAACTTGCACTCATCTATGACTTCGATAAGACCCTTTCTCCGAAGGATATGCAGGAGTTTCATTACATACGCTCTCTTGGCTATGAGGATCCTGTGGAATTCTGGAAGGAGTGCGGTGTCTTTTCCAAAGAACATAATTGTGACGGCATCCTTTCCTACATGTATCTCATGGTCAGTAAGAATCCGGATCTGACCAAAAAGCAGCTGCAGGAAGAAGGCCGCTATGTGGAACTTTACAAAGGTGTCAGCACCTGGTTTGAAAGGATCAATGCTTATGGCAAGAAACATCATGTGAATGTCGAGCATTACGTCATCTCTTCCGGTCTGACCGATATCATAAAGGGAACTTCCATCGCCAAGGAATTCAAGAAGATCTACGCATGTACCTATGCATACGATAAAGAAGGAAAGATCCTGTGGCCTTCAAGAGTCATCAATTATACGATGAAGACGCAATATCTTTTCCGTATCAACAAGGGCGTTCTTGAGGAGACCAACGATGAGGATCTCAATTCTTCCACACCGGAAGCTGAAAAGTACATCCCGCTGGAAAACATGGTGTATTTCGGAGACGGAAGCACCGATGTTCCGAGTATGAAGGTCGTCCAGCAAAACGGCGGAACGACGATCGCAGTCTTCGGAGATGATTCCAAGCGCAAGAATGCGGAAAAGCTTTTCGAAGATAAGCGGGCAACATTCTTTGTCAAAGCAGATTATTCGAAAGGTTCCCGGATCGAGAAGATCGTGGAAGGGATCATCGATTCCCTGGAAGTAAGAAATCGTTTAGAAGATTATAGATAATGATCAGATATAAAGCTGAAGACTTCGATATAAACAGACTAGGCAGTTTTTACAGTACGGAAAAGACCATCTTTCGGGTTTTTTCTCCATATTACAAAGATCTATCCATTGTGATCAAAGGCCATTCTTATCCGATGCATAAGAAGGGCCTTTGTTTTGAGATAGGACTTTCTTCCGATCTGGAAGGAGCCCGCTATCATTTTGAGACTTCCGAGGGTGTTTCCTTCAGTGATCCATTCGCCTATGCCGGAAAAAAGGGAGAATCCATCGTCATGGATCCCGGCAAGTTTATAAAGGAAAAGATCGTTCCTGAAAAGTGTGAAACACCGATCATTTATGAGTGCTCGGTCCGTGATTTTTCCAGTGATGATTCCTATACAGGAAGATACCGTAAGAAATTCCTGAGCTTCACCGAAAGCGGCTTGCTTACAAAGAAGGGGAATCCTCTCGGTGTGGATCATCTCAAGCAGCTGGGCATCACGCATCTGCAGCTTCTTCCGGTCTTTGAATTCGACAACGACAAGAGCGATTACAACTGGGGATACAATCCTCTGGCATACAACTATGTCGAAAATGTTTATCTGGAAAATGAAGAGGATCCCTACGCCTATGTGAGAGAATTCCGTGAGACGGTAAATGCGCTTCATAAATGCGGTATCCGGGTCGTGACCGATGTCGTGTTCAACCATGTATACAACTACGCAAAGAACGAACTGGGCAAGATGCTGAAGAGGAAGTGTTTCCGCTACAAGCCTGATGGAAAGATCGCCCAAGGAACGTTCTGCGGAAACGAAGTGAAGAGCGAAGATCCTTTTGTCCGGGCTTATATCGTAAAGATGGTGGAAAGATACCTGGAACTGTTTGATATCGATGGGATACGTATGGATCTGATGGGGATCAGCGATATCGATACGGTAAATCTGATCTATTTCACACTTCGGAAAAAGAAGGAAGACTTCATGGTATACGGGGAAGGCTGGAACATGGGCGATGTTCTGCCGGAAGAAGACAGGGCAGCGATCCCCAACGCAAAGAAGATGCCCGGTATCGCCATGTTCAACGACTATTTCCGCGACACTTTGATCCACTATGTTTCCGGAAACGACAGTATCGATGAAGATGTGGAAAAGATACTGATGGCGGATGGATCCTATCTGGATGCCTCACAAAGCATCAATTACAGTGAATGTCATGATGACTACACGTTCTTCGACAGGATGATGATCTATAAGAACGAAGACAGAAAATCGGTAAACGAAGCCAGAGCAAGACTGTCTATGGCCATGGTGATGGTCGCAAAAGGGATCCCGTTCATACATGCAGGACAGGAATTCCTGAGGACAAAGAATGGCATCCGCAATTCCTACAATTCTCCCGATGAGATCAACAAGATCGACTGGGATAGAAGAGACCGGTATGCGGACAGCTGCGATTTTCTTAAGGATCTTATCAGCATCCGGAAAAAACACCCATCTCTTT
>CADBND010000170.1 GCA_902795875.1 uncultured Erysipelotrichaceae bacterium | reverse complement strand
CACACATATAGCAGGATCCGAAACATATTCCTCCTTTACATCAGTCTCTTGTATATATCCAGCATCGACTCGATCTGATAACGAAGCAGCCAGGCACAATCATTCAGATCGGGATCGCCCTTCACCACCTCCAGCAAAGGCAATATCTCCTTCTCCGTCTCATTGATATAGCCATAGATCCTTTTCCTGCTTAAGCCCCAGGACATCGTCGTCAGATTGTTGCAGCGATCGATGCATTTGATCAAAGCTGCCCGCGGATCCTTACCAAGATCCTCGTAATACTTCTTCAGCATCCTCTCCTTATCGGAATCGTTTTTATCCTTGCTCATAAGCGACACAAGTCTCCTGCATCCCTCAGACACCGGCAGTTCTTGCAAACCAACACCGCAATCCTCGACCACATCGTGTAGAAGGATGGCTGCAATGATCTCATCATCTTCGACCTTCATCGCCAGCGCATGACACGCCATATTCAAAGGATGATAGATATAGGGGATGTCGGAACGCTTTCTCGTCTGACCTTCGTGGGCTTTTATCGCAAAATCCAACGCCTTCAGCGTATTGCGATAGCCCTTTGCTCTGGCCGTGTGTTTGATGAAAGAAGCCATATGTTTCCAGTCGAAGATCTTCTTGGATGTTTTGAAAGACACCCCGTCGCGATCCTCCACGATCGAAGAAACGGAAACGCCAAGCACCTTTGCCAGTTCGATCAGATTGTAGGTATCCGGGACTGCCATATCCCTCTCCCAAAGGGAAACAGCCTGAAACGTCACATTCAGTTTTTCCGCCACATCCGCCTGTGTCATCCCGCAATCTTTTCTTGCCTTCGCGATCCGGGAACCGATCGTATCCTTGAACTCTTTCATACCTGATTCCTCCTGCATCTTCATAGTAAGATCCCATCCGGACAAAAGGAACAAAAAGTCCCTTCAGTTGCTCGGAAAAAACTCAAGTAATACTTGAATTTCGTTTTTATTATACCTATTTTAAAGGCTTTTCGCAATCAAGAGTGTGTCCATCTTCCGAACAAGGAAAAAGATATTGTGATAAACTGAAATCAGCATAAGGAAAAATAGATCATGACAAAAGAAGCAGACAGGAAAACAGATATCGAAGATTTGAAACACCGGTTTGAAACGCTTCCCGATGAACGTTCCCGCAGTTACGAGAAAAAACTCGGCAAGATCGCCCAGCTCGATTACGACGATCTTGAAGAAGTGCTTATGGACATCATTGAAGATGAAGATTCACCCTACCGCTTCCCGGCATTCTTCGCCCTGTCGATCCGCTACAGAAGAAATAAAGATTATGAGAAGCTTTCCCTTCTGATCAAAGACTACAGAGAGACCTTCAAGCGCAGTCCGTCTTTCAATCATATCCGGATCGGCTTCTGTACCAATTCCGATTACTATTCCTACATCCCGGAAGATTACAATTCCATACTCAGTCTGGCATACAATGACACCAAGTTCTTTGCGGACAATCCCGGCTATCTGCATACCTTCTGCAACGCTTTCGTCACGATCTGCGAACGCGTCGACGATGAAGACAAAAAAGAACTCATCGAAGCCTGGTATGAAGACGCCCTCGAGATGATCAAGAAAGCCATTGAAATGGAAGAATATCCCAAATACTATTCCACCAAAGGCAGGATCATCGCCCTGAAAGGTCTCTACGATGACGCCATCAGCAACATCAATAAAGCCATCGGCATGGAATCCTCCGACAGACCCGATTATGAGCTGACTATCTCCACCTATCAGAATTACATCACACAGATCAAGTTGGAGAAGACCAGACAGGAGCTTCTCAAAAGGATCGAAGAGATCGACCGTTTCATCAAGATACCGGAACCGGTAAAGACCCTCTCCTCCATTCCCAAAGCCTGCAAATCAAAGCAGAACTACTGTTTCGTCAGCTACGCTCATGCCGACAGCGAAGATGTCTTTCCCATCATAGAAGAACTCAACAAAAGAAATGTGAAAGTCTGGTTCGATCAGGGCATCAATACAGGCGAAGAATGGAAAGAGGTCGTCGAAGACAGGATCAAGAGATGCTCGGTATTCCTGTGGATGGTCTCCAGCATTTCGATCCAAAAAGACGCGGTGAAAAAAGAAGTCGACCAGGCTATTCGGGAAGGCAAAGAGATCATACTGATCCGCTTCGATGATTCGGAACTCTCCCGCGGATTCGATCTGGAATTCGGAAGCGCTCAGTATATCAAAGCCGATGCGCCTGATTTCTATGACAGGCTGATAAAAGAGATCAGATACAGAATGGGGGAACAATGAGCAGGATCATCGAACAGTATCTGCTTTCCAAAAACAAGGATGGCAGAGGAAATGAAGACGGCATATTCCTATCGGATGATTTTATCGCCGTGATCGACGGAGCCACCGCCAAAAGCGACCAGAAGATAAACGGAAAAAGTGGCGGGGAGATCATCCGGGATCAGATCATGAAAAGTCTTCAGAAGATGGACAAGGACATCGATGTCTATGAGGCATACCGTTTTATTCATGAAAAGATACTGGAAGGATGTCCGGAAGAAGCCATCTTACATATGTCTGCTTCTGTCATCATCTTCAGCAACAGCAGAAAACAGATCTGGCTGATCGGCGATTGCCAGGCACTCATCAACGGTCACCTTCTTTCCAATCACAGTAAAGTCGATGACGTCCTTTCTGAAGCGAGGAGCCTCGCGATCGGATGTCTCATAAACGAAGGCGTCTCTATCGAAGAACTGCTTCATCACGATCAGGGCAGAGAACTCATCATGCCGCTGTTGAAGAAACAGCGCTATCTTGAAAACGGCGAAGGAGAATTTGCCTATCCCGTCTTCAACAATTCTCCCAAAACAGTTGACCCCGAAAAGATCGGCATCCTCATCGCACAAGTGAAAGAAGGCGACGAAATCGTCCTTGCCTCTGACGGCTACCCCTATCTGAAAAACACTCTGGCAGAAAGCGAAGAAGCTCTGGCACAACTGCTTCAGCAGGATCCGTTATGTAACAAGGTATTCAAAAGCACCAAGGGACTCACCGACACGACTCTGTCCTTTGATGACCGTGCCTACATCCGCTTCCTGGTCTGAAAAGGAGATCTGCGATGATAAAAAGTTCTGTCGTGTTCCTGCCTGTCAGTGACATTGAAAAAACATATGTTTTCTACCATAAGATCCTGGGACTCAAAGTCCATCAGAAACAGGGAGACAGCCTCTACATTTTCGATACCGGATATGGCTACTGGGGATTCTGTCAATATGGGGATGGAAGAGCTCCTCTT
>CADBND010000169.1 GCA_902795875.1 uncultured Erysipelotrichaceae bacterium | reverse complement strand
TCAAGGGCGGATATGCTATTCCTGCTTACAACTTCAACAACATGGAGATCATCCAGGGTATCACGGAAGCTGCAAAAGAATGCAACGCTCCGGTCATCCTGCAGGTATCGAAAGGCGCAAGAGCCTATGCCAACAGGACATACCTGGTCAAGCTGGTAGAAGCAGCCGTCATTGAGACCGGTCTTCCTATCGTTCTTCACCTCGACCACGGTGATACCTTCGAGACTTGCAAGTCCTGTATCGATGACGGCTTCACTTCCGTCATGATCGATGCATCTTCAAAACCTTTCGAAGAGAACATCGCGATCACGAGACAGGTCGTCGAATACGCACACGCTCACGGTGTTGTCGTAGAAGCTGAACTGGGTACACTGGCAGGTGTTGAAGATGAAGTCAACGTTTCTGCTGAAGATTCCTCTTACACAAGACCTGAAGATGTCGAAGAATTCGTCAGAAGGACGGGTTGCGACTCACTGGCTATCGCCATCGGTACTTCCCACGGTGCTTACAAGTTCAAACCGGAACAGTGCACAAGAAATGAGGAAGGCATCCTCGTACCTCCACCTCTCAGATTCGATATCCTTGAAGAAGTTTCCAAGAGACTCCCGGGCTTCCCGATCGTATTACATGGTTCCTCTTCCGTTCCGCAGGAATACGTCAAGATGATCAACGAAAACGGCGGCAACATGCCGGATGCAGTTGGTGTTCCTGAGGAACAGCTGAGAGAAGCTTCCAAAATGGCTGTCTGCAAGATCAACATCGACTCCGACCTCCGTCTGGCGATGACCGGAACGATCCGTAAATTCTTCAACGAACACCCTGAGAAGTTTGACCCGAGAGAATATCTCAAACCGGCCAGAGAAAACATCAAACAGCTTGTTAAACACAAGATCGTCGATGTCTTAGGCTGCGACAACAAGATCTAATCTTATTGATAAACAATGCAGGTCACACGACCTGCATTGTTTTTTTATTTCATTTTGTATGTCTTTACTGTTTCTTATCGATCAGACACACTGCATAAGCGATCGCTCCTTCTCCTCTTCCGACAAAGCCCATTCCTTCACCCCGGGTCGCCTTGACATTGATCTGTGAGATATCGCAATGCAGTCCCTTGGCGATGTTTTTCCGCATCTGATCGATGTAAGGAGCCATCTTAGGCTTTTCAATATTGATCAGTGAATCGATATTGACGACTTCATAACCGTTTTCTTCCAGCATCTCATAAGTCTTATCCAACAATGCCAGCGAAGAGATCCCCTTGTATGCAGGATCATTATCGGGAAAATGCGTACCGATGTCCTTCAGCCCCATCGCACCGATCAAAGATTCGATCACCGCATGAAGCAATACATCCGCATCCGAATGTCCAAGGAGCCCCTTCTCATAAGGGATCTTTACTCCTCCTATGATCAGATCCCGTCCTTCCACCAGACGGTGTATATCCTTCGATTGACCGATCCTCATGGCAATTTCACCTCCCCGATATCATCTACGACCTTGTCGTATTCCTTCAACAGCACATCCTTCGCCTGATGACCATTGGCTACCAGAATGCATTCTACACCCATTGCCTTGGCTGTCTCCAGATCATGCAGGGTATCTCCGATCATCAGACAATCCTTGGGATCCTTATCCCTGATCCAGTTCAAAGCGATATCGATCTTGGAACCGGCATAGATGTTGTCGATCCCCAGCACCTCATCGAAATAAGAAACGATCTGCAATTCTTCCAGCTGTTTCTTCAATTCCTCCAGGCTCGAAGCACTCAACAGGACATTCAGATATCCCCTGGCATGACTTTCTTTCAAAAAATCGATGACACCATCATGGACCGTGTACTTGTCTCTTAGTGCCCGATACCAGCCAAACCAGTAAGCACCTACTTCCGAATAAGGATTCACAGACCAGTCAAATCCCACATTTTCGTAGTATTTCTGAACGGGAAACGTGAAGATATGCAGGTACTCGTCCAGAGTCAGCGGCTCCCTGTCCAATCCGAAGTGTTCGATCGTCCTGTTTTCCGCTTCCAGACAGACCAGCGTATCATCCAGTATCGTCCCGTTAAAATCATAGATCACATATTTCATACCATCATTATATACAAAAAGGCTCATCTGAGCCTTTAGTATTCGTCGTTATCGATCGTGATATCAGGTTCCTCTTCATCCTCCTCCGATTCGTCATCTCCCAACTCGATCTGCGAGAGATCAATGTGGGATTCCGCAAATTTGCGGCGCTCGATCAGGTCCCATTTATTGTCCTTGAGCGAGGCGAACCTTGAATCAAATGTCAGATCTGAATAGAACTGGGCAACCTTGTCGTTGGAAGCCCCGTACAATCTGGAAACCTCTTCCCAGAGTTTCCCAAAAGGTACCGCACGCTTTTTCTTTGAAATGACATCGTATGCGATGTCCGTCATAGATTTAGCACTAGCCATTTTTGTTACTTCACTCCTAGCAATACTTGATTTTGATTATCCTCTCATCGTCCTCAACGAGATAATGCAATACTAATATATCACCATTTGCAACCATGTCAACCATTTTTACATTTATTTTGCAGGAACCTTCTTCGGTCGTGATCAGCGCATATCCTTCCTCTCTGAGATGCAGTTCGAGAAGATGATCCGGGCACTTTCTGAGAAAGCAGATCCCATCATCATAAACGTTCATCCGGCATGGATTTCCGTCATTATCGATATACGAAAAACAGTTTCTTTCTTCGAGGTTTTCGACGAAGCACGTATCGTTATATCTTCTTGACGGATCGCTTAGGGATACCTCAGCATTCATTAAATTCATTTTTACGCATTCGTTTTATTATGTCAACAATAATGATAGAATTATGACGTATGAATTACGAAGGAAAGAAAATACTGGTGATCGGTCTTGCCCGTTCGGGCATGGCAGCGATCCGTGTTCTGCACAAACTCGGCGCCAAGATCTTCCTTTCGGAAAGGAAAGCTCCTTCTGAAGAGGAAACGAAAATACTGAAAGAAATGGATGTCACGATCTATGACCAGGACATGTCTGTCTTTGAAAAAGACTATGATCTAGTCATAAAGAATCCCGGCGTTCCGCCAGTTTCCGATATCGTCAAAAGACTCAATGAGAGGAATATCCCGATCATTACGGAGATCGAACTGGCTTTCGATGTGTCCAGGCCGCAGCACTATGTTGCGATCACCGGCACCAACGGAAAGACGACGACGACCACGATCGTCTACGAGCTTCTGAAAGCCGCCTTTAAGGATAAGGCTCTCGTCGGCGGAAACATCGGTACTCCTCTTTGTGAACTGGTTCTCGATCACGACCTGATGAATAACGAAGGATACTACATCTCTCTGGAGATCTCCAATCATCAGCTGGTTGACATTGACCGCTTCCGTCCTGAGATCGCCACGATCATCAATCTCACACCCGATCATATCAAAACGATGGGATCCCTGGATGCCTACTACAAGTCCAAGACCGAAGTCTACCGCAACATGAAGGATGAGGACATCTTCATTCTCAATGCGGACGATCCGGTCCTAAAAGAATATATCGAAAGATATCCCATCCATTGTAGGGTCGAGACCTTCTCACTGGAGCGAAAAGATACATACGCCTATATCGATGAGGGATACATGTGGGTAAACAAAGAAAAGGTGCTCCCACTGGAAACGATCAAACTCGTCGGCAGACATAACCGGCAGAACATCATCATCGCCATCATGGCGGCAAAAGCCCTCGGCATCCGCAACGAAGATATCATCGAAACGATCGCAAACTTCAAAGGTGTGGAACACCGGATCGAATTCGTAAGAGAAAGAAACGGTATCCGCTACTACAACGACTCCAAAGCCACCAATACCGATGCGGCGATCACAGCTCTTGATTCCTTTGAAAAAGGCGTCATCCTGCTGGTAGGAGGATACGAAAAAGGTCTTGATATGTCCGATATGCGCAAGCACTTAGGCTGTGTCAAGAAGATCATCGGTTTCGGCGTAGCCGGAAAAAGGATCGCCGGCGATCTGAGCGAAGATGCGATCATCGTAGAAGACCTTGTACAGGCTGTAAACAAAGCCAACGAATTCGCCCAAAGCGGCGACATCGTCCTCTTATCCCCTTCCACCTCCTCCTTTGACCAGTATTCCGGATACGAGGAAAGAGGCAGACATTTCAAGGAGATCGTCAATTCTTTATGAGTTCCCGTTTCATCGGCGTTTTTGATTCCGGTTTGGGCGGACTCAACAGCGTCAAAGAGATCATCCGGCAGCTTCCCGATGAAAACATCGTCTTTTTCGGTGATACTGCGAATATGCCGTATGGAGATAAAACAAGAGAGGAGATCATATCTTTTACAAAAAACAGTATCTCCTTCCTTTCACGCTACGATCTCAAGGCCTTCCTTATCGCCTGCAACACTTCCGATTCCAACGCTTCAAAGACAGTCAAAACATGTTTCGACCTTCCGATATTCGGCGTCATCTCACCGGCCGCAAAAAAAGCCGTATCGGTCAGTGAAAACGGAAAGATCGGTATTTTAGCTACCGTATCTACGATAGCCAGTGGCGAATACGTCAGAAGACTGAAAGAACTGAATGAAAACATAGAGGTTTTCCCTATGGCATGCGAAAAACTCGTTCCGCTGATTGAAGAAGGAAAGTTCCTTAATGATGACGGTTCTTTAAGAAAAGCAATCGACGAATACCTCAACCCGTTGCTGGAAAAAGGGATCGATACCCTGATACTGGGCTGTACCCATTACGACCTGATCGAGGATCTCATACTGAAAAAAGCACCGGACTTGAAGATCGTATCTTCCTCTGTTTCCGCAGTTGATGATATCCGGGAATATCTCGAGAAAAACGGTGAACGTGAAAAATCAAATGATCCGAAGCGGATCTATTTCGTTTCAAAAGATCCCGAGCATTTCGAAAAGATCGCTCGAAACATTATTGAAGACATAAGCATTAAAAAATCGAACTGAACGTTCGATTTTTTAGTAATTCTCGATATTGACCTCGAAGTAAGACTGCGGATGGTTACAGGTAGGACATACTTCCGGAGCCTTGGTTCCGACTACGATGTGTCCGCAGTTCCGACACTCCCATACCTTCACTTCGGATTTTTCGAATACGGCGCTCGTCTCCACATTCTTCAATAAGGCTCTGTATCTCTCCTCATGATGTTTCTCGATTGCGGCGACCAGTCTGAATTTGACGGCAAGATCTTTGAAACCTTCCTCTTCAGCAGTCTTGGCGAATTCTTCGTACATATCGGTCCATTCGTAGTTCTCGCCATCGGCAGCAGCCTTCAGATTCTCTGCGGTCGTACCAATGCCATTGAGCTCTTTGAACCACATTTTGGCATGTTCCTTCTCGTTTTCCGCTGTCTTTAAAAACAGTGCGGCGATCTGTTCAAAACCTTCCTTTTTTGCTTTGGAAGCAAAATAAGTGTACTTGTTTCTCGCCTGTGATTCGCCCGCAAAAGCAGCTTCCAGATTCTTTTCCGTTTTTGTACCGGCATATTTATTAGTCATAGTATTATTACTCCTCCTTCTTAAGTATATGTTTTTGCATCCCCAAAGTAAATTGACATGCTTTACTTCGTTTTGATGAAGAAACGGGCTTTGATCTCATAGATCAGCTCTTTCCAGTTGGTCAGGATCAGTGTGATAAATAACACCAGAGATGCGCACTGGAAAGCAAATGCGATCCAGTTTTGGACCGGCCAGGAATGGAAAGAATACGGTATGAAAAGAAGATTCAGCAAGCCCAGCAGCATAATGGAAACCAGATGCCTATCCTTACGGTCGTAGATCGCAAAATACAAGATGAACATCACCAGCAGATCGGCAAACAGCACGATCGGGATGACCGTCTCCGCCCAGCCCGGAGCCAGGAAATGATCGATCAGAAACAGCAGTACGACGATGTAGAACGTCACTTTATTCGCATGCGCAAAGATGGAGAATTCCACCAGACGCAAAGAGAATACCAGCCGCCATAAGGCGAACAGCGACCAGATC
>CADBND010000168.1 GCA_902795875.1 uncultured Erysipelotrichaceae bacterium | reverse complement strand
CCTGGATCGGCATGGCCAGACAGGTAAGACAGCAGGTAAGATCCATCAAGGAGATGGAATATGCTTTGGCTGCTACAGTCATCGGCGCAAGTCACACGAGGATACTGCTGAAACACCTGATCGTCAACGCTATCGGTCCGATCATCGTCAACCTGACGACCATGGTACCGAGCGCCATCGTTACCGAAAGCTTCCTGAGCTTCGTCGGTATCGGTCTGGATCCTTCGATCCCGTCCTGGGGCAAGCTGGCAAACGATTGCCGCGACCTGTTCTTTACTTTCCCGATCCAGATCACCTGGGTCATCGCTGCGATCTCGCTCACATGTCTTTCTCTGAACTTTATCGGAGACGGCATCGGCGAAGCGTTCCAGACCAAGAAGAGATAGGAGGAGGGAAGCATGTCATTACTGAAAGTTGAGAATCTTACCACTTCCTTCACGACTCCGCAGGGCAAGGTCCAGGCCGTGCGTGACGTATCCTTCGAACTGAACGAAGGCGAAGTGCTTGGCATCGTCGGTGAATCCGGTTCCGGAAAATCGCAGATGATGTATACGATCATGGGTCTTCTGGCCGACAATGGCATCATCGAATCGGGAAAGATCACCTTCGATGGCGAGGATATCTCCTTATCGAGCTATCCCGACAAGAAGAGCTATGAAAAGAAGATGCTGGATATCCGCGGAAACAAGATCTCCATGATATTCCAGGATCCGATGACCTTCTTGAATCCGGTCTTAAAGATCGAGACGCAGCTGGTCGAACCCTTATTGAATCACACCAACATGACAAGGGAACAGGCGAGAGAAAGAGCTCTCGAGCTGATGCGCCTTGTCGGTATTCCTTCTCCGGAGAAGCGGATCAAGCAATATCCGTTTGAATTCTCGGGCGGTATGCGTCAGCGTATCATCATCGCGATCGCATTGACCTGCAACCCAAAGCTGATCATCGCCGATGAGCCGACAACGGCACTCGATGTCACCATTCAGGCGCAGGTCCTCGAACTGATCGACAAACTGCGCAAGGAGACCAATACCGCCGTCATCATGATCACGCACGACCTCGGTGTCGTCGCAAAACTCTGTGACAGAGTGGCGATCATGTACGGTGGAAAGATCGTCGAGACCGGTACGGACAAGGAGATCTTCTATGAACCCAAACATCCTTATACGCAGGGCTTACTGAACTGTATCGCCAGAGCGGGTGAGGATGAAAAGGAAGAGGAGCTCAAGCCGATCCCCGGTTCCCCGCCTGATCTGCTCAATCCTCCGAAGGGCTGTCCGTTCGTGGATCGCTGTGAAAAGGCGATGCGCGTATGTAAGGACTTCATGCCTGATACGACGACGTGTTCGGATACGCATGGCTATCGCTGCTGGCTGAGCGATGAAAGAGCGAAAGGAGACAAGTAAGATGGAAGACAATGTGATCTTGAAAGTTTCCGATCTGAAGACGTACTTCGATGTTACAAAGGGGCTCTTTTCACCGAAACAGATCGTAAAGGCGGTCGATGGCGTCAGTTTCGATGTGAAGGAAGGTGAAACGTTTGGCCTGGTAGGCGAATCCGGTTGCGGAAAATCGACACTGGGCAGAACGATCGTCAAACTCTACGAACCGGTCGGTGGAAAGATCGAGTTCGAAGGAAAAGATATTGCGGGTCTCAAGGGCAGTGAGCTGAAGAGTTTCCGCAAGAAGGTCCAGATGATCTTCCAGGACCCGTACGCATCTCTCAATCCGAGGATGACGGTCGGTGAGATCATCATGGAGCCGATGATCATCCACAATATCTATGAGACGGCAGCCGAAAGGGAGGCCAGAACAGTACAGTTACTGGAGATCGTCGGTCTCAAACCCGACCATATCCGCCGTTATCCAAGCGAATTCTCAGGCGGTCAGCGTCAGAGGATCGGTATCGCCAGAGCACTGGCGGTCGATCCGAAGTTCATCGTCTGTGATGAGCCGATCTCGGCACTTGATGTTTCGATTCAGGCACAGGTCATCAACCTTCTGGAAAATATCCAGAAAGAAATGAATCTGTCCTATCTGTTTATCGCACATGACCTTTCGATGGTCAGGCATATTTCTGATCGGATCGGGGTCATGTATCTTGGGCATATGATGGAAATAGGACCTGCGAACGATGTATTCTATCGTCCGCTGCATCCTTACACCATAGCATTATTATCAGCGATTCCGATTTCGGATCCGGATATAGCGAAAGCGAAGAACCGTATCATTCTGGAAGGTGAGATCCCATCGCCTATCAATCCTCCCGCCGGTTGTCCATTCGCTTCACGCTGTTCGAAAGCGACGGAGAGATGCTCGAGAGAGACACCTCAACCGATCCAGGTCGGCGATCGACTGGTAACATGTTTCTTGTATGAGAAATAAGAGAAAGGAAGAATCAATGAACATGAAAAAATTATTTGCTTTATTACTCGTTTTATTGATGACTGTTTCCTTGGCTGCATGCAGTGGCGGCGGTTCTGACAACAACAACAATGGTGGCGGCGGTGACGCACCTGTTGAAGCTGTTAAGACCTTCACCTATGCAGTCGGTGATTCTCCGAACTATATGGATCCGGCAATCGCTTCCGACTCCATCGGTTCCTATGTCATCAACCAGATGTACTATCCGCTGTATTACTTCTCCCCGAACGGTATCCTTCCTGCAGCTGCAAAGGACACCAAGATCTCCGATGACGGTCTTGTCTACACGATCACTCTGGTAGACAATAAATGGTCTGACGGTCAGGATGTTACTGCGGAAGACTTCGTTTATGGCGCGAAACACGCATTATCATTAGGCGATGCAGAAGTTTCTTATCTTGCGTGGATCACGGACTATATCGTAAATGCGTCCAACTATGTCGGCGCTAACACGGACGATATGACTGATCTGGGTATCAAGGCTCTTGATGACAAGACTGTTGAATACACACTTGTCAAACCTTGTTCCTTCTTCACCTCCTTACTGTGGGGCGGTATCTATTATCCGTTAAGACCTGACTTCGCACCTTCCGGTGATTACACTTGGGCTGATACTGTAGGTTATCCTGCATGTGGTGCGTTCGTTCCGACTTACATCGACAGAGCTGAAAAGATCGAATTCGTCAAGAATGACAACTGGTTCGATGCTGCAAACGTCAAGGTTCAGACCATGACTTGCCGTGTCATTACCGATATGGAAGCTCAGCTGATGGCTTACCAGACGGAAGAGATCGACTTCGCGACTTCTCTGTCTGCCGGTACTGTTTCCAAGCTCTATGATGATACCGAGCTGTTCGCTTCCGGTAACGTCAACTACTACATGGAACTGAACATGAGACCTGAGACAGCTAAGAACGAAGCATTACTCGATGTCAACGTCAGAAAGGCTATCCTTTACGGCGTAGACAGACAGGCGATCTGTGATGCGATCGATGCCGGTACGATCTACTATCCGTTATACGGTTTCGTTCCGAACGGTATCGTTGATCCGACGGACGGTGACTTCCGTGAATCCGGTGGCGATTACTGCAAGTACGACAAGGATGCTGCGATCGCTTATCTTGCTGAAGCAGGCTACAGCGTAGACAATCCTCTCGAACTCGAATACTACTACAACCAGAATACGACTCATGATACTGTCGCAGCTGTCCTGAAGAGCCAGCTCGCTGAGATCGGTATCAACCTCAACCTGAAGACCGGTGATGTCCGTACGTTCTTCGACGATCGTGACAATCAGGGTAACTTCGAAGCAGCAAGAGGCGCTATGTCTGCTGACTACAACGACGCTCTTACTTATCTGGATATGCCGACCATCACTTATCAGACAAAGGCTGTCTGGGGTGACACGGTATACGATGAGATGATGGTAGAGATCGCTTCTATGTCCGGTCAGGAAAGAATTGCGAAGCTGCATGAAGCTGAGAAATATCTGGTAGAAGATCAGGCGATGGTCATTCCTCTCTTCGGTTACGGTTCTGCATGTCTGCGTAAGCCGTATGTGACCGGTGACTTCGACAACGGCCAGGGCAACTCCATTTTCTGGTACGTTGACGTCAACAAATAAGAGAAGAAGATCACTATCACTTG
>CADBND010000167.1 GCA_902795875.1 uncultured Erysipelotrichaceae bacterium | reverse complement strand
ATTTTCCGGAAAGCAGGAACCATCTCACCAGATTGGCACCGTTTTCTGCGATGACATCCTTCGCCCATTGGGTATTGCCCAAAGACTTGGACATCTTGCCGCCCTTTGTTTCCAGCATGCCGTTATGTACCCAGTAATTCGCAAGTCTGTGCCCGTTGCAGCACTCGGACTGTGCCATTTCATTTTCATGATGCGGGAACTTCAGATCCTTACCGCCGCCATGGATATCGATCATTCCGGAATGAAATTCTTTCCCGATCATGACGACACATTCTGTATGCCAGCCCGGACGTCCTTCTCCCCAGGGAGAATCCCATTTGATGCCCTTGTCGGTCTTCTTCCACAACGCAAAATCCAGAGGATCCTTTTTCAGATCATTGGTCTCAACACGGGCACCCGCATTGAGGTCTTCCAATCTCTGATGAGAAAGTTCCCCATATTTGGGATCGGAAGCAACAGAGAAATATACATCCCCATCCACGACATAGGCATTGCCTTTTTTCACCAGCTGATCGATGAAATCGATGATCTCATCCATCGTCTCGGTGACACGCGGTGTCACATCGAGCGGAATGATATTCAGAGAATTGCGCACATCGTTATAAGCCTTGATATAACGTTCGGCGATCTCGTTTTCGCTTACGCCTTCTTCGATCGCCTTGTTTATGATCTTGTCGTCGACATCCGTAAAATTGGAAACAAATTTCACCTTATATCCGAGTGCCTCAAAAGTCCTTCTCAAAGTATCGAACACTACGATCGGACGGGCATTTCCTATATGCGCATGGTTGTAGACCGTCGGTCCGCAGACATACATGCTGACCTTACCTTCTTCGATCGGAACGAATTCCTCAGTCTTCAACGTGTAGCTATTGTATAGTTTCATTTTCTTCACTCCTTAAATAATATTGATAAATGCTGTCTTTCAGCCTGATCCATTTCTTCATCTCTCTTGTCGTGATGGCATAATCGGGCTTGAGTTCTCCATTACGGATCAGTTCGATCAGTTCTTCATCGCTGAAAGAGCCTTCAAAGCCCTTCACTCTCCAGACTTTACTCTTCTTCATCTTCCATCACCCTGCAATAAGTATACTCTATATCGCTGTTCAGAAGCTCCGATCTTGTCAAAGTCTTTCCATCCAGCGAACTCCAGGATACAGTCACCTTATCTTCTTCACAAAGATCATCCTCTTCGCCCTGGCTGCCTTTGATCCTTTCCGGATCGACACCAAGAGAAGTCAGATAGGCGATAAAATCCTCTTCGCTCATATTTTCACCTTCTTTAAAGGTATAAGTCTCTTCCGGTCTCAGGAAAGTGAAATTCAATTTATATACATCCGAATCAGTATAATCCCCTTCTCCGATCGAAGTGATGGAAATGGTATAGTTCTTTCCATCCGTCATATTTTCGTTCTCAAAGCGGATGACTCCGGCTCTCTCCACTCTTCTTGAGATACCGATGCCTACATCCAGGGAAACGATATAACCGCTGGCATTGGCTACACCGTCAAACTGCACGGAAACAAACTGATCGTCAATACTGTATTCCACGTTGGAAACCATATCCAAACGCTGCTTGATCAGTTCTTCCTTGCTGAACTGATTGTAACGGTTATTGCCTACACCGTAGATCTTGGAACCGTCGAAGCCGATCAGATAATCGCTTGCCGCATCGATCGCGATGATATTCGACCAGTTTTCCAGAGACCTTCTGATCTCATCGTTGTCGATCTCGATATGGACCTTGCCATAGCGGTCCAGTCCCGCCACGAAGCTGTCTCCGCAGGCGACATCCACGATCTCCTTCCAGCTTTCCGCCTTAAGGAAGTTCTGGGAATTTTTGGTGAAGACATCGATCGTATTGTCCGCACAAAGGATCGCCAGGATGTTGTCGCTGGAAGCGATGTCCTTGATGCTGTAGTAGTTGCGCAGACTGCCCGTTCCGATGAAGCTGCCGCAGTAGGAGATCTCTCCGTACCTGTCCAGCAGGATCGAACCGTTCTTCGTCGCATAGACTTTGTCGATGTTGCGCGCATCGTTGATCTCGCAAGCTTCGTTGTCCTTGTCGGAGATGCAGCGGACCCTTCCGTTGGAATCCACACCCAGGATATGGGCGGAACCCGCAGCGATGTCCACGATGTTTCTCCATTCGGACAGCGGATTCGCATATTTTGCGATCAGTCCGGCACTGCTGACCGTACCGTCGTCGTTCAGGATGATCGTGAATCCCTCTCCTTCGCAGACCTTGATGGCCCCGGAAGAAGTCAGGTTGGACAGCTCTCCGTTGGTATTGCTTCCGGAACCGTTGACTCCGGAATAGTCGTCGATATAGATGACCGTCGTCTCCGATACCGACAGACGGTTGATGTTGTCTCTCACCAGGACGTAAGGCCGGATCGTATTCTGCAGGACGATGAACAGGACGATGATCGTCACCACCAGGACTCCAATGATCGTACTGGTCACCTTGTTCTGTTGATAGAATTCCCCGATCTTTTCCCAGAGCGTCTTCTTTCTCGTGAAATAGTCGATGTTGATCTCATCCGT
>CADBND010000166.1 GCA_902795875.1 uncultured Erysipelotrichaceae bacterium | reverse complement strand
TAATATGATGTCCGAATCACTTCTTCGGACGGTAAATATAAATGCGATCATTCCGGCTGACAAGATCGCGATGCCGGATCAGAAAGACCAGAAAGTCAATAAGGTCAAAACATTCAAAACGTTATACCTGCTGCATGGCATATTCGGTTCTCAGGTCGACTGGATCAACGGGACCAATCTGCAAAGATGGGCAGAAGAAAAGAATCTGGCTGTCATCATGCCGGCCGGTGAGAATCGTTTCTATGTAGATCAACCCAAAACGCATGATTACTATGGCCGTTTCATTGGTGAAGAACTTGTCAGAGTGACAAGAGATCTCTTTCCTTTGTCGGATAAGAAAGAAGATACATTCATATGCGGATTATCCATGGGCGGCTATGGTGCTCTTCGCAACGGTTTGAAGTATTCTGATACTTTCGGCTATGTTGCAGCATTATCGGCAGCTTCGATGGTCGATGAGCAGGATGGAACATTGTCTTTTATGGAAGACGGTTTTCTGGAAGCAATATTCGGTGATCTGAAAAAAGCGAGAGAATCCGATGTTTCGATCGACTGGCTGATCAGAAACAACGCCAGATCAAAAAAGACGGATCAGAAACTGTATCTGGCATGTGGTGAATCGGATGGACTTATGTCTCATTCAAAGAGGATCTATAGTTTATTGAAAGAAAACGGCTATGATGCAAGATTTGAAACCGGTCCCGGTGCACATGAATGGGATTTCTGGAACCGCTACATCAAACATGTCATTGACTGGCTGCCTTTGGAAGATAGCAAAGGCGGACTGAACAGTGGCAATATCGGCGATCGATAAGTATTAAAAACAGAAAACAAGAAGGACTGAGCACTCTATCGGGTCGCTCAGTTTTTATATTTCAAGTCGGAAGGTCTGTGCTTTCTGGCGAAGGAGAGGTACGCAATGTATAGAAGTGTGTGACTGTTTGCTGTGTTATTCTTTAGTTGAATATACCATATATTATGAAGATGATCCGGTGATCATTAAGTACCATTCAAGACAATAATTGCCATGCCTTATTTTGCCTGCTGGTGCTTGTTACGAAGAGTTTTATGAATATCACAAACGGAGTAAAATAAGAATGATAAATATTCTGCTTCGATGAAATCATTCACGCTTCGAAATAGGACGATACACAATGGACCGATATCTATCTTGTCGATCTTTCTTTTATGTTTCTTCTTGTGTGCCTGTCAAACAGGAAACAACGAGAAAGATGGGGAAGATGAAAAACCTGTTTTACCGGATGTTAAAGAAGAGACGGTCGAGGATGTCGTCCTTGGTGATGAACGCTTTGATGCCTATCTTCCTCTTCTGGAAGGGAAACGGGTCGCCTTATACACCAATCAAAGTGGCATCGTAGGCGATAAGATCGTTTCAGATAACGGTTTAAAGGAACTGGAGATCGATGAAAGATCATCTATTCCTTTCGGCAAGGATGAAAAGGGGAATGATGTTGTTTATGGAAAACATATCCTGGATCTGTTGATCGAAAAAGGCGTGGATGTGACAGCGGTCTTTGTCCCGGAACACGGTTTCCGGGGGAATGAAGACGCGGGTGCTTCCATCGATGATTCTTTCGATCCCAAGACTGGTGTTCCTTTGCTTTCTTTGTATGGCTACGCTACGGGTTATCCTTCCAAGGAGGATATGGACCGTTTTGATATACTGGTCGTGGATATGCAGGATGTGGGACTACGCTATTACACTTACTACATCGGAATGTATCATCTGATGGAATCTTGTGCAGAATATGACAAGAAGATGATCATCCTCGATCGTCCCGATCCCAACGGTTTCTATGTGGATGGTCCGGTGTTGAAAGAAGGTTTTCAGTCCGATGTCGGTGCCTTGCCTTTACCGGTCGTATATGGGATGACCTGGGGGGAACTGGGAAGGATGATCAACGGGGAAGGATGGCTGAAAACGGGAAAGGACAGCCTCGATCTAACTGTGATCGCTTGTGAGAATTATAGAAGAGAAGACAGTTATTCTCTGATCGTCAGACCTTCGCCCAATCTGAAGGATATGCGTGCTGTCTATCTTTATGCTTCGACCTGTTTCTTCGAGAATACACCGGTATCAGTGGGAAGGGGGACCTGGCATCCTTTTGAAGTATACGGTTCACCTTACCTTGAGAGTGTATCAGGATATGAATATACCTTCGTCCCTCAAAGCATGGATGGGGCAAATACGCCTTTGTATGAAGATGAGATCTGTTACGGGAGAGATCTAAGTGAGATGAAGATCTCGGAGATTCGAAAGAAGGGGATCGATCTTTCTTATCTGATCGATGCCTTCCATGTATTTGAAGAAATGTATCCGGATGTCTCTTTTTGGGGAAATGCGGATGAAAACGGACGTTATTGGATCGATCTGTTGAGCGGTTCGGATGAGCTGCGCTTACAGATCGAAGCGGGAAAGACTGCTGAAGAGATAAAGGCTTCCTGGAAAGAGGACATCGCTTCTTTTATGGAGATGCGCAAGCCATATCTGATCTATGAATAGAGCGAAATGATGGAAACAAGGATCCACGAATTCCGATATGAGAATGGGGAGATACAGAGGGTACAGGAGGTAAGTGTGCCTTCTTTTAAAGACCTTTCTTTTTTTCATCCGTCCTATTCGAAGGAGTCTTTCGATAGACTGTGTGCTTTGTATCGGGATTATATCTGTGTGAAATATGGAAGTCTTCTGGGAAAGATCGTGCTGTTTCAGATCCCGGATGATCTTCCTTTTTCCTGCGGCGGAGATGAAGAGTATGGATCTGTGTTTGATCCTCTGGCATTTCTGTGCATACGTTTCCGCAAACATTGTCATCTGAAAAAAGGTGCGATCGTTTTCGATGATAAGGAAACGGAAGAACTGTTTTATTCTTTGAAAGAAAGGGGTTGCCTTTTTCTGGCGCAGGGGAAAAGGAACACGCTGTCTTTTCTGCCAGCCTCAAAGAAAATGGGCTTTCTTTCGAAGTGTCTTCCAGACGCTTCATTGAAGGTGAATGCCGGCTTCTTTGTGATGGATCTTTTTGATTGTGCGACGCCTTTCGATGCGATCGGCACACCTGTAGGCTTTGCAGCTCAAAATGGGAATGTCTTAAGTCCGCCGCTTTACGGAAGGGAAGTCTTTCTGGTCGGAAGAGATGGAAAGACAAAGATCGCCGATCTGCCGATTTCGGATATTCCTGTCTGGATCGATGGGAAGATGTATCGCGATGGGGAAAATGCGCTCTTTGTGAGCCGCCCGGACAGAAGAAGAAGCTTCCGGGGTGGCTTCGATATCATCATCGTGGACAATAAGGTCGTTGCGCTCAAGGAGGGCGGCGGAAGCGTTGTTCCTGCAAGCGGCTTTGTGATGCATCTGAAAGAGAAGATCGATATAAAAGATCGAAACGTTTCTTATGGCAGGATGGAGGATGTGATGTTTGGCCTTCAGGCAGGAAACAGCGTGATGAGAGATCATGTAAAGACGGAGAAGTTCATTTCGCCTTTCTATCATATCTTCCGACCTTTTTCCATTTCTTTTCCACCTTCTCTTTATCCTCTGGATTTCAAAAAGGCCAGAGCGCCACGAATCGTGTTGGGCAGTGATGATGAGGGAAGGATGAAACTGTACTGGTTCGAGGGTGCCGGAAAATTCGGTTACAGAGCGGGTGTCGACAGCTGCGGGGCATCCCTAAAAGAAGTTGGCGATATTTGTGAAAAGCTGGGTTTGAAAGACGGGATCCATCTCGATGGAGGAGGTTCGGCACAGATCCTGATAAATGGAAAAAGACAGCTTATGCTGTCAGACAGGGATCCTGATACTTATGAAGAGATCGAAAGGGCTGTGCCTTTAGGTCTATATATCTGACTCCGGATCGAGAAGATCTCTGAGCTGTTCCAGGGGACGGTTGGAGATCTTTTTATTATATACGTTGTTCTTGCGCATGTTGTTGTAGCGGGCGAGGAACTCCCGGCTGGACAGACGGAAGGCATCACTGGAAAAGACGGATAATTGTTCCAGGGCATCGGAGGTGACAACGATGAGGTGATATTTGTCACCGAGTTCTTTCGCTTTGGCCTCGATATACATGTCGGCAGTCTGATGCTTCCTGGTGTAGACCAGAGTGATGTTGTCGCGCTGAGTTACACTTTCTTTACTGTTGTCCTGCAGGTAGGCATCAAAGACTAAAACACAGGATGCGGATAAGTATCCAGCAAAGTCGCAGACTAAGTCGATGACTTTCTCTCTGGCCATCGTCAGATCTTCAAGCGATATGTCGTCCAGCGCATGCATGACATTGTAGCCGTCAATCATATACAAAAGTTCCTTTGAAGGGGCTGCTTTCTTTTTCGTTTCTTCTTCTGTGACGCTCTGTCTTTCGATATAGCGTGGTCTTGGCTTGTATAAAGAATTCCACACCCGTTTGAGTTCTTCTTCGCCTACGCTTCTCGGATTGCGTTTTATTGCCGGTTTGTAATCGGCAAAATAGTTGCGTAAGTCCATATGCATGACTTCTTCGACTTCTTCAGGTGGCACATAAGTGCCAGCTCCGTTGCGGGTGAAAATGGATCCGACCGGTTTGGAAGGGTCGTTGAGATAATCGTAGCCGATGGCAGAAAGGATTTCCTTTTCGTTGCGACAAGTGTCGTAGATCTGTCCTTCGATGTTGTAGGAGTAGTCGTCCTTGAAACGGTTCGAAAGAAGAAGGATGAAGTCGTTGAAAGAAGAGATGGGGATCTTGGCCATGATCATGTCTTCTTCGACGTCGAATACGAACTGTTTTGAGGACAGTTCGGAAATGATGCCGGGTATGCTTTGGGAGGTTCCGCTGAAACTGATCAGATAATAGGGTTCCAGAAGGATCCCTTTTGTTTTGGACAGAGCTTGTCTAATGGCTCTGTTTAAAGCCTGTATCAGGTCTCCGCCTTCAGTGTGTTTGATGTGGGTTTTGATATCCATGATCTCGATCTGGATGTGATCAAGTGGTGAGTCGGAAAGAAGTCCGCAGGGACGGTAGGTATGCAGATATTGCGAAAGGACGGAGAACTCCTTCTTCGTTTTGATACGATATTCGCTGTCAGGCTTCAGTCTTACCAGAACTTCTGCGTAATGACGTAAGGGTTCGTAATGTCCTACGCCGTAGACTTCTTCTTCGATGGATTCGCGGTATTCGATCTTTGGACTGGAGAGCGTCGTGTCGATGGAATAGCGGTCTTTGATCAGATCCTGAATGAAGTCTTTATGAAGATCTCCCAGAAGGTCGATCGTCACATCTCTTCCCAGAGAGATATGTAATTCCGGGAATTCGTCGTTGAGAGGGCAGATCGTCTTATAGAGCTGTATGTCGTCGAGTTTTGAATGGATGGAATAGGTCAGGGAATTGAGTTCCATCGTATCTTCACAGAATAGCGAAGGAAGATAAGTACCGGCTTTGAGTCCCTGCAGGCCTTTGACGGCACAGAGGTCTTCTCCTTCGACTTCATTTACCTGAATGGCTTTCTGTCCGTTGAACTGGACGATCTCGGAGATCTTGTATTCCGAGAAGATATCGCGGTTTTTCAGAGTTCCGGAAAAGACCTTGAGGTGGGCATATTCGTCCACCTTGTAGATATAGGCTTTGAAACCTTTCCCGGTTTCAGGGTTTCTGACATAGCGGTTTATGAAGGAAAGAAGTTCTTCGATACCTTCTTCGCGCAGTGCAGACCCGTAAAATAACGGGAAGAATAAGCCCTGCTGAAGATCAGAAACGATGTAGCCCTCTTCAATCTTTCCGCTTGAAAGATATTCATCGAGTATCTCTTCATGATTCAAGGCGACTGCTTCTTTACATTCATCGTAAGGGACGATGTCGGGATGCAGCTGCTTTTTTACGGAATCCAGAAGTTCTTCTTTTGTCTTGTGGGTGATGTCCATCTTATTTAGAAACAAGAGGATGGGGATGTTCAGCGTCTTGAGATAGGAGAATCTTCTTATCGTGTCCGCCGGGATATTGGCGGTGGCGTCAATGATCAGGATGGCGGCATCGAGGATACGGAAGCTGCGGTTGACTTCGCCGATGAAATCGAGATGCCCGGGCGTATCGACATAGATGAAATCTCTTCCTTCATAGGAAAAACGGGCCTGTTTCATTAAGACGGTGATGCCTTTTCTTCTTTCGTAATTCTCGTAGTCTAAAAAGGAGTCTTCATGATCGACCCGTCCGGTCTTTGAGAGTGCACCGCATTTGTGCAGGATGGCTTCCGACAGCGTCGTCTTTCCACCATCCACATGGGCATAGGCACCAATGACCGTTTTAGACATGTCGAGTCTCCTTGCCTGAGCAACAATTCATATGTCTATTATACGGTCTTTGACTGTATTTTTATCTTCATAGAGGACAATCGTTTCCGGAAATAATACAATATGAATTAGAAAAATACGGAGACCTCATCATGAATAAGATAGGAAGAAAACTCATCTGTATACTGCTCAGTTTGATCCTTGCGGAAACAAATACCATTCTTGCACAGGACGATCTTTCAGCGAATGTCGCTCTTGTCTACGCCACCTACGGTGGAAGCAGACAAAGTCGATGTGCTTTATAAAGACAGCGGAAGAGGAAGTCGATGAAGAGATAAAAGAAGAGGAAAAGAAGGAAGATCGCGGTTTTCTGTATCTGTTGATCGGCATCGCAGTGACCTTGTTTATGGTGCTGTTCCTGATCCTTTTCCTGATATTCAAGAGAAGAAGAGAAGAAGACGAGGAAGAAGAATGAATCTGGGTATTATCGGAACCGGTGGCATCGCTTTGATGATGGCGAAAGCATGTGAAGAAGTGGAGAAGGTCCACGCCTATGGGTGTTACTCACGGACGTATGAGAAGGGAAAGAGTTTCGCGAATGAGGCGAATATCGATTTTGTCTATACCGATATGGAGGAATTCCTGAGTGATGAAAACATCGATCTGGTCTATATCGCTTCACCCAATTCCTTGCATTACTTCCAGGCGGAAGATGCTTTGAAACATGGAAAAAGTGTTATCGTGGAGAAACCTTTCTGTTCCAATTACAGGCAGGCGAAGAGGCTTGTGGATCTGGCGAAGGAAAAGGATCTTTTTCTGTTTGAAAGTATGACCATCCAGCATTCCCTCAACTACAGGCTTCTGAAGGAAAAGATCGCCGAGATTGGCAAGATCAAGGAGGTACAATGTACCTACCTGCAATATTCCCGCAAATACAAGGATCTTCTTGATGGGAAGAATCCCAATGTTTTTACCAATGAATACTCGGGTGGCGCTTTGATGGATCTGGGTATCTACAAGATCCATTTCGTCATAGGTCTTTTCGGAGAACCGAAGAGGGTGACTTATTATTGTCGCAAACATGAAAACGGTGTGGATCTGGGCGGTACATTGGTATTGGAATATGAAGACAAGGTCATTACGGCTCTGGCAGCGAAGGATCTGAATGGGAACAACCGCAACATCATTGCCGGGGAGAAGGGCTATATTATCGTCGATGGCGGCAGCAACGGCAGGAAACCTTTCGGGATCTATACGGAAGAGAAACAGGAGCATTTCGATGTGGAGAATGACGGGTCGTGGTTCTATAACGAGCTGAAAGATATCTGCGATATCTATGATCAAAAAGACAGGGAAGCGATGGATATACTTCTGAAGGATTCTTTGATCGCAATGCGGGTCATAGACATGGCAAAGGAGTCTGCAGGGATCATTTTTGAGCAGGATCGTTAAAAACAGTGAAAAAGGTATTGACTCATTGTGCATATCCTCATAAGATATACAGGTACATGAGGAGATAGCACATGAGTCTTATTGGAAAACAGATCAAATCGAAGGCCAGCGGTATCGTTGGTAGCATCACAGGAAACGATCACAGCAATCTGATCGTGACGTTCACGAAATTTCAGGATGTTTCGATCCCTCTGGTGAAGGCGGAGGATCTGCTTATCATGGATGAGGAAACAGTTGAGGAGATCGAAGCGCTGATCAGGAAAAACAGGCTGAAGAAAAACGAGAGCGAACATGTTTCCAAGGTGCAGACCTATATGGACAACTTCGAGGAAGAGGAAGAAGAGGATGTCCTGGAGGAAGAACCCGATCTGCAGCTTGTCCAGGAGGGCGAAGAGGAAGTCGAATAGTATTGAGACGGTTATACCGTCTTTTTCTTTGTGATAGAAGCTTGGGAAAATGAGATAAGATAATAGTATAAAAGGAGGATTTCCATGTCAGAATATTACGATCCCTGGGCATATACCGTGTCGAAGCACGGTATCAGTGCAGACTTACTGATTTCCGCTGTTCAGAAATGTATCCGCAGAGGCCAGGAGGATCTGGCGATGCGTTTTGCCTATGAACTTTATGCCACTTCGCCATTCCATGAGGAAAAGCTCTGGACCAGACTTATGGTCATACCGGTCGAGGATATCGGTTTTGGCGATCCCAATGCCCTGGTGGTCATGAAGACGCTGAACGATATGCGTCTGACTTTCCCGTATGGCGATGGCGATCGTCCGATCTTCTTCCTGTATGCGATCCGATATCTTTGCCGGTGCAAGAAGGAAAGATCCACCGATCAGATCAAGAACATTATCATGAAGGAAAATGAAAAGGGCGAGATCCCGGAGATCCCGGATTATGCGATCGATATGCATACCAACAAGGGAAGATTTGAACTGGGAAGAGATGTCTTCTATTTCCTGAATGAGGCTTCCAAAGTAGAACCGTTATGGGAAGGCTATGACGATAAATACTGGAAGCAGTTGTACAAGATGTACGAAGAAGAGGAAAAGGAAAAGAAATAAAGCAAACAAAGCCGGCTTGGAAAGCCGGCTTTGTGTTTATCAGCTCTTTTGTATTCGAGACCTTCTCAACAAAAGCAGTATTTGAAAAAGGTTAGAAAAAAGAATAATATAGCTCCGGTTCATGACCGGAGCTTATCGTAAGCGATCTATTCTCTCCCCAGAACGATCAATCTGTCTTCTGTTTCAAACTGTACCCTTTCACTCAGACCAGGATTCATATCGATCTCATTGCCGTGCATGATTCTTAACAATGTATATCCGTAGGATAGAACGATCTCTTTTAGGCCGATCACGGAGTAGTCGTGTCTGGTATGCAGGTTGAAGATACGGATCGGTTTTGAGTACAGTTCATTGCCTTTGTTTGTGAGCAGTTCTTTAAATACCTGTTCGATATGCGGGTTTTCGGCGATCTGGGCAAGAAACAATGAGGCAGTATTTGAATTGACGATGTAATCGACATAATTGGTTTTCGGTGCGACGTTGTAGGAGCTTTCCAGATTCAGTTCCACAACCAGATTAAAGTCAAGCCCTTTTCTGTCTCTTATATCCATCAGTTTCAGAAGCAGGAGGATGGTGCTAATGTCGGAGTCTTCCTTGTCGATATCCCTGTCTGAGAGAAGGATGATGTGCTGATAGTTTTCAGCTATTTTTGAAAGTTCTTTTTCAGGAGCAGTCCCCCGGATCTCGATATCTCGTTTGTTTTGTCTTTGATCCAGTTCGTTTGCATCGTCTTTGTCGGTGTAGATGCAGACATCTTTGATATCCTTGTGTAATTCGTCCAGGATCGTCTGGGACAGCGTGTTATGACCGATGATCACGACTTTGCCTTTGGATTCTTCGATCGTAGATGGAGGCAGACGGTCTTCAACTCTTTTCGTTTCCAGTTTGTGCAGCACATAGCTGCCTTTTTCCTGTTCAAACAGGATTAGCTCGTCATTTATGTTAACAGTATAATCCCGTTTGGGGTTGATCGTAATCTTATCGTTATGCCGGATGCCGGCCAAAGCTGCCTTATCAAGGGTTTTTGTGATCTCCAGAACACTTTTTCCGATAAAGTTTAGGTCTTTTTCGAAGTAGAATTCGTTTTCTTCGAAGTTGAGCATTTCTTTAAAAGCGATCGAAAGTCCCGGTTCCGTTGCGGTATGAGCGATGATCTTTGCCAT
>CADBND010000165.1 GCA_902795875.1 uncultured Erysipelotrichaceae bacterium | reverse complement strand
CCAAGCTTTCTTCCAAGTATTCCTTTCATGATGTTCCCTTTCTTTACAATTTGATTTCAATATCTACGCCACTAGGCAGCTCCAGACGGCTTAATGCATCGATCGTCTTTGCGCTAGGCCCAATGATTTCGATCAAACGCTTGTGCGTCCTGATCTCGAACTGTTCTCTTGAATCCTTGTTGACATGAACGGATCTCAAGACAGTGATGATCTGCTTCTCTGTAGGAAGCGGGATTGGACCAATGACCTTCTTGACACCGCCATCTTCAGCAGCCTTGACGATCTTTTCCGTAGCTGCATCCAATGATCTGTGTTCGTAAGCCTTTAACTTGATCCTTACGTTGTTTTTTGCCATAGAATTTTCCTCCTGTATTCCATTAATCCTTTCGGATAACCCACTCCATGTGAGTTCCCTGGTTATCACACGATCCACAGGTATTCGTGTGCCAGCAATCTCCCATATCTTCGCGAGCGCTCGTATATTATATGATTTTATCTAGGGAATTTCAACATATTTTAATCAAAAAAGCCTTATTTTATCGGATATTTCAAAATCATTCTATTCAACGGTCATTGGTGTTTCAAAATGTATACGTTTTCATACAAAAAACAGGGCAGAAATCTCTGTTTCTACCCTGTTTTTCCAAGTTTTTACAGTAAATATTTCCGGGAAATACCAAGTTTAACCTTGACCATCTCCGTTTGATGTACCATCGCCGGTTCCACCATTTTCGCCTGTGCCACTGGTATCACCCTCCGTTGAACAACCATCAGTCAACGCAGGAATCACATCACCTTCCGCTCCGCATCGGCTACATACATACTTGCCTTCAGAACTGCATGTTGGCGGGGTTCCGACAACCCAATCATGTCCTAAAGGATCCAAAGTTTCGGAATAGTTGCTGTCACATCTTGAACACTGATATGATACAGAGCCGGCTTCTGTACAAGTTGGATTTGTACGAGAAGTTTCTTTATAATCGTGTCCCAATGCTCCTAAAGCTTCGGAATAGTTGCTGTCACATCTTGAACACTGATATGATACAGAACCGGCTTCTGTACAAGTAGGATTTTTACGAGAAGTTTCCTTATAATCATGTCCTAATGCTGGGATAGCCTGACTTTCAGTTTTGCCGCAATTAGAACAAGTACGTTCTTTATATCCGTCTTGTGTACAGTTTGGACCAGATTTTTGTGTCCATTCGCTCCATTTATGTTCAACGCAGTATTTTTCCCAATGTGCGTATACCGTAGCGTTGCCACTTACATCGGAGCTGCTGTAAACCTGCGTTCCGCCGCTCTTTTCCGTGAACCAGCCAACGAAGTCGTATCTGTTTCCATCGGATTCAGTAACGCTTGAGAGGCTTCTGAAGCTGACATCATCGTCTCCTGTGATGATTTCAATCGAATCCGGAGCTGAACCATGATCAGTACTGAATTTGATCGTCTGGATTCCAGCCTTGACTGTCAGATATAGAGTATCAACACGATCGATCGATGTACCTGCCGGAGGAGTCTGTGCGGCAACATCGCCGACCTTACCAGATACATCAGTATCAAAGTCGATCTTGTAAGAAACATAATGTTCCCTAGCCCATTCAACAGCCTTCTTATAACCGTGATCGATGAAGTCCGGAACCTGTTTCTCCGGATCGATCTGGGCAGGACCCATAACAGTGATCGAACCTGACTTGTAATCGGAAACAAGTGAACCATATCTCGGAGATTGCGATACGACAAGGCCTTCATAAGCGCTGTTGTATCCGGCATCACCGGAACGGATCGTATTAACACTCAGGCTTACACCATTGGCAGAAGCCCAGGCCTGTGCGGAACTCTGGGACATGCCTTCCAAAGATACCCAGTATGCAGGCATTGGATCTGGTTCGTAAACGAACTTATGTTCATAATCCGTAGAGAACAGAGCCGGTCTTTCATACTCGTTGTCCAACGAGAATTCCAGGTTCTTAGTCTGGTTGATCGTCTTATAGTTGCCCATAACATTATTGATATGGTTGACTGATTCATCATAGGATCCCTGATAGATCAGATATACCCATAACGGCAGACGCATCGAATAGGAATAATACATGATGCCGCCATAGCCTGTGATCCTCGAGTTCTGGAAATCGACCAGATCGAATGTATCAAGACTTGTGAAATTCTTTGTATTCAGCAACAGATTGAATAAGCTCGTCAACTGCGACAGCGTCATATCCGTAGACATCCATTCAGACGCTTCTTCCATTGCCTTTAGTGGCAAAGCAACACTGCCTGACTGAATGAAGGCTTTCGCTATTTCAATGATGACTTCTTTCTGGTGCTGCTGACGGTCAAAGTCACCGTTAGGCATGTGATGTCTTTCACGGCAGAACTGTAAAGCCATCTGTCCATCCGCAAAGACATGTTCACCTGCTGGGACGTAAATACCGTCCAAAGTAAACGATACAGGGTTGTTGATATAGATACCGCCTATAACGTTGACGATCTGGACAAGTCCGAGATAGTCAAGTTCCATGTAGTAGTCGATATCCATGTCCATGAACTTTTCAACTGTTTCGATGAAACAAGCTCTGGAAGTCGATCTTCCGGAGTTGATCTTATCTAACTGATCGCCATAACAAGGGATCGGAACGAATGAGTCACGGGCGATCGAAGTCATTGAGACTTCATATGTCTGCGGGTTGATCGTCGCCAGGATGATCGAGTCCGCAAGACCGATCAGAGAACCGATATCCGTTCTGGAATAACCAATCAGTAAGACATTGAACGGATCGGTGCTGAGGTTCTTGGTACTTCTTTGCGTATCGACTTTCAGTTCCTGTTCGAAACTGTAGAAATCTACCAAATAAGGAAGATACTTTGTAAAAGGAGATTCTTCCACGGTGCTTTCCGGGATCTGCGATTCATCTGTCGCCTCGATATTTTCGTCTGTGATCTCAGTGCCGATATCTGTCGTTTCTTCTTCGACTTCAGCTTCGACCTCTTCCACTTCCGCTTCGCCCTCTTCACCAGGCGTCTCTTCGACTCCCTTATAGATGGATCTGTAGGCGGAAGTGATGACGATCGCATCGACATCACCATCCAATAAGGCCTGCATCAGTTCGGCATTGGTATTGTAGAATACGGTGCCGTAATCGACCTTTTCCTTCGAAAGGATATCAGTAGCGATATAAGTCAGTCCGTTTGAAGTTTCATTCAACATACCGACACTCTTGCCGGTCAGATCTTTCAATGTTGAGAATGAGTTTTTCTTTTCACTGTTTGGGTTGTCTGGATAGTAAACAAACACACCGCTGAAAGTCTCATATTTATCGCTCTTGCCATCATCCAGAACGTTGTTGACGATCTTGTTGGCTTTCGCAAAAGCATAAGATCCGACCGTTCCACCCAGCAGAAGCAATACTGCCATTACGGTAGAGATCGTCTTCAATGCGGTATCACGATAATTGAATCCCACAAAGAAGATGATATCGATGATCGCCATTAAGCAGAGGATGACTGCCACGGCACTTCCGAACAAAGACGGATAGATCGAATAATATCTGAATGACCATAAAATAGCTAACAAAATGGTAACGTGAGCCATAACCAATACAAAAGGCGGAATGACCTGTTTCCATTTCACTCTTTTCAGTAAAGATTTGAAATTGCTCCACCATTGTGGCTGCTTCCTACTCTTTTTCAGTTTCGTCATCTTACTTCTGTTCATATTCTTATCATTATTCGCGACATCTGAAGAAGCTGAAAAGGACTGACCTTCATTTATTTCTGTCTTAAGGTCTTTATCCTTCTGTACTTGTGTACTCTTCTTCGCTTCCGTCTGTTTCTTCTTCGTTCTCAATAGTTTCAGTTTCATTTGTACTGTCCGATTCTTTTCTTGAGTCAATTGCGTTCTCGCTTGCTTCAACGATCTGGAATTCATCACCGTGATCGATGATAGCCAGATTGATCTTGTTGGCAAATTTGCTAAGATCAAGAGCTGTTGTATCTTTATATGTCCATGTGCAAGTCACATTGTATGCATCATAGGTCTTGTTTTCACGATAGTCGTACCATTCGCCATCATCACCTAAACGGTTCTCGACGTGGACGGAGATCTCATAGGGCTGCGGCATCTTTTCACATTTCGTGACGACGACATCCGCAACTTCCAGCAGATTCTCTTTTCCATATTGCGTCGCATAGGTGCTCAGATACTTGTAGAAACCGTTTCTGGCATTCAGATAGACGTTTTCACGGTAATGATCGCCGTTCTTATATTCACCGTCGTAAATATAATACATGCCACCAATATCGTATTGACCCTGCTTGTTTGTCCAGGTATAGAAATCCGCTACATAGTTCTGTGCGACCAGTGCGGCCTTCGTCGTTCCATCCGCTTCCCCGCCTTCAATCGCATCCTTAAGCTGAGCGAAGTATTCCTTCTGCAGATCCGTGGCATTATCTCTTAAGATGTACCAGCCATCTTCAATGACGTTTTCCGGCTTGATCTCAACGATCTGATTGCCGCTTGCCATATTTATCAGAGACTTTCCTTCACGATATACAATCGATGAGAAAATGCCGATTGCAACAAGAAATGGGATCATCAACAGGAACATCAGTAAAAACCTCCTGTCTCTATTGAAGAACTTTTTACCGCTGTCTGTCTTTCTTTTTTTCTTTAATGTAAGTTTTTTCTTCTCTTCCATAGTTCTGTTTTCTCAAAAAATATACCTTTACTATTGTACAAGATTTAAATATTCAATTTCAATTAATCCCATAAATTCACATAAAAGCGATCATTCGAAACCATACAGTATCTTATTGTCATAGTAGGTCGAATGCTGTTTCACCAGTTCAAAGAAGTCGTCTTTGCCATATTTCTCGCAAAGCGTATCTTCTCCTGAAAACAGATCGACGCCTAACCCCAGTTTGTTTCCATCAAACCTGACTCCCATTGCGGACAAAGTCGTCGGATAGAAATCGAAAGTCGACAATTGTCTGTCTTTCGTATTCTTATTCTCTTTCGCCGGATTGATGATCGTATAGTAAGCCTTCCGGTCGAAATTGCCGATCACCTCACTGAAATGTGTCGACATGCTGCAATGATCGCCGACGATCACGATCGTCGTATTTTCATAGAAATCCTGCTGCTTGCACCAGTCCACAAAGTCAGCGACCTTCCGGCTGGAGCAGGCATATACATTTCCCAGTTGATCAGGGAACTCGTCCTTGCAATCGAGACAGACCACGCCATCCTGATGGTGGGTATCCACAGTCAGCAATGTCAAATTGAACGGTTCATCTTTTTCCGCAAGTTCCAGCACATCTTCTTTCGCCAGTTCCCAAAGATAGCGGTCGATCATGCCCCACCACTCTGTCAGATCGGAATCAAATCTTTCCGTTTCACAGAAGTAGTTGTAGTCATGGATCGTATAGTTTCCATGCATCTCGTAGTAGTACTTCCGGCCTGAGAAGACTGCATCAGAACCTAATATAAGCTCGTTATTATAACCGGCTTTCTCCAGGACCTCGCCTAACGAATAGGCTCCCGGAAGGAATTTATTACTGGTGACGAAATCATTTTCACCGATCGGGATATTGAGCGGGATACCGCTGCTTTGAGCGATCATCGAAGCGACTGTCCAGCTGGCACCGGGAGCGACTTCATATCCTTTGTTCTTATTGAATGTGACATTTTCTTCCGCAAGCTCATACAGTTCAGGGATGCAGTTATAATCCAAAGCTCCGCCCAGTTCCTTGCTGTAATCGCTGGTCTCGACCGATTCCAGAAAGATATAGATCAGATTCCGCTTCTTTTCAGGGAACTCAAATTTCACCTGTGAGGGATCGACATACTCATCTTCATACAAAGAGGAAGTCCTTGTATAAACATGGATGTATTCAGGCAATCTGAGATACAGACTCAGGGCAGTGAAACAGATTATGAAAGCGGCCGCCGCAAGAGGAAGCCCCCATTTACGAAGCCAGGCAAATAAGCCTTTTTCATGGATCTTCTTCAAAGGCCCAAGATCACCATAGACCAGCAGGTAAGCAAAGACCGTACCGATCAAGGGAATGATGACGATGTCTCTCACGATGCCTTTAATGAATACGGGATCGGCTCCGTCGATCTGCACGATAGTATGGAACAGGATCTGGGCGATCGGATTGGTTCCGATCAGAACGAAATTCCTGTGCACATAGAAAATGCCGAATATACAGGCAAGACTTAAGAAAACCAGAATACAAAAAAGAGCCCGTTTCCAGAAAACAGGCTTATTTCTTCCCATCATCGTCCAATACTCCTTCAGTAGAATCTTTATTGAAGAGGATCTTTACCGTCAGCAGAATGAGTTTGATATCATCTACAACGTTGTAGTTTTCAATATAGTAAAGATCCAACAGCAGTTTATCTCTTAACGACGTGTTGTATTTTCCATAGACCTGGGCATAGCCGGTCAGACCCGCCTGCACGACCAGACGATAACGGAATTCCGGCATATTCTTGCAGATCTCATCATAGATCTCCGGTCTTTCCGGACGCGGACCGACGAAAGACATGTCTCCCTTGAAGATATTGATCAGCTGAGGCAGTTCATCGATGCGACATTTGCGAATGAACTTTCCGACCGGCGTGATACGGTCATCGTTCTGTTTCGCCAGTACAGCACCCGTATTCTTTTCCGCATTCATGATCATGGAACGGAACTTGAAGATCTTGAATTCACTCTCTCCTCTGGTAAGTCTCGTCTGTTTATACAGAATATCTCCACCATCCTGTATCTTGATCGCGATCGCTGTGATCAGCATGATCGGGCTGGTAAGTACAAGCAAGATCAATGAACCGATTATATCGATCAGTCTCTTGATGATCCTTTCGATCTGCGTCGGACCGAACTTGTTTATCTTCAGGATCGGCGAATCCACGATGTGCAGGATATTGCTGGAAGCCAGAAGCATGTCCGTAATACTGGGAACATCGTAGATCAGAAGCTTTCTTTCGTAGCAGACCTTGAACAGTTTCTTCTTGTTCTCATGATGGACATCCAGCGTAACGATGCCATCTGCTCCTTTTAATACTTCGTCTATTTTTTTATAATCCAGATCCTTGAGATCGATCGTCTTGATGACGTTGATCGCCAGATCGTTGATGTTGTTCAGCTTGCCAATCAGATTGTAATGTGATTCTCCATAGATAGCGACCACTTTGACCGGTGGAAAATTCCTTCTTATGTAATTGTTCTCCAGATACAGCAATAAAGCCGATAAGAGCGTCTGTATGAGAAACATCAGAAGGATCGGTCCGGCCGGGATCAGCCGCAAGGTGATCAGACACAGGATCAGATAGACCAGAACACTGACAAACAGATGCGTCAGTGACTGCGACAGGAAAAGATCGGTCGTCGTCGTATCACCGAAACTGAATGTGGAGAACAAATTGGAAAAAGCGATCAGCAATACCAGATAAATGCCAAAAAACACCAGATATCCATTGGAGTAGTAAAAGAAATAATTGATGTATCCAAGCATGAGCGTAGCTAAAAAGATGATCTCGTAGACAAATATATTCGCAAAGCTCAATGCCATCTTGGCGTTATCTTTATTGTTGAATCTCTCCCACATTACCTTATTCTGTTTACATCTTTTTTATTGGAATCGGAAACGATATAATGCGGTCTGTCTTTGACCTCCATATAAGTCTTGCCGATATACTGTCCGATGATGCCTAATGCAAACAACTGCATGCCACCCATGATCAGGATGACACAGACAGTCGTCGCAAAACCCTGAACAGGATCGCCATATATCGCATATTTGATCACGATAAACAGCAGATAGATAAAAGCTAAAAAAGTAATGAACGAACCGACAAGCGTTACGAAGTCAAGCGGCGCATTCGAGAAATTGATGATCCCGTCGATCGCATATTTCACTAGACCGATAAAACTCCAGGAAGTCTTTCCTGCGATCCGTTCGACATTTTCATAATCGATCCAGTAAGTCTTGAAACCGATCCAGGAAAAAATGCCCTTGGAAAAACGGTTGTATTCGCTCATGGAGATGATCGCATCCGCCATCTCTTTTTTCATGAGCCGGTAATCGCCGGCACCATCCGTCATCTGAACATCTGAGAAGGAGTTGATGATCTTATAAAACATTCTTGAGAAGAATGTCCTGATCTTCTTATCTCCCGTCCGGTCAACTCTCCT
>CADBND010000164.1 GCA_902795875.1 uncultured Erysipelotrichaceae bacterium | reverse complement strand
GATTGGATCCTGTATTTTTTGAAAAGATCGATGGTGAAGATGTTCCGGTGGAACTGCGTTTCGCTTCATTCGGAAGAGTTTTGAAAACGGTATTGCTTACTTTATTTGTTCTGTTTTTGCCGGTCATCCTGGCGCTGTTTATAAACGGCTTTGATCTTTCGAAGATCAGGTTGGGAGGTTCAGCTGTCTGGTTCTGTATCTTTGTGCCGGTCTTGCCGGTATATGTGGTGAAATATGCGATTGCGGAACTTTATGAAAGGCCTTGGGTTTATGTGATTGACGAAAATGGAAAAAGGAAACGCTATCGCACAAAATATCCTCTTTCGATCGACTTTAAAGCGATATTGAAGGCCTTATTCATTCCGCCTGTTAGTCTGGCGGTATGGTTTGGTATCCTCAGCTTCGTCGTTATCGTCTATCTTACTGCCGGATATGGGTGGTAGATAAAAATGAAGATTTGAAAACAGCACATTGAGGATTGACTCAATTGTGCTGTTTTAATCTATCAGATGATGTTACGGTCTTTATCTTCGATATTTGGATCGACCTTTGTCTTTTCGGGTTCGTTCTTTTTTAATGTGGATCCGCTTCTTTTCTCTATCACATATTCGGCAGCGGAGACTGCCGTTCCCAAAGCGATGAGGGCAAGACCGGTCCCAAATTCTACGATGGGTCTGGCTTTCTTCACCAGACTTTTAACGTCTTTTACGATATCTTCTTCCTTGTTTAAAGAAACGACATTCCCGCAATATAGACATTTCATATCTTTCTTTTTTTCATCAAAGCCTTCCTGTTCATTGAGTTTTGCCGAGCAGAAAGGACAGACATATATCTTCTTGACTTCATTATTCATATTATGCACCTCTGGATACATTATAAGACAATGAATAAAATCATAAAAACTCTATTGACAGTCATATGAACCTCTGATATAATCAAATTACCATAAAGGAGGTAAGCTGTTATGGGATTTGATCCATCGAAAGCGTGTCAGGTCTTATCGGCTGATGAAGACGGCTCGCCTGATATGCAACAGATCTGATGTTGAGATTTTTATGGAGGGTAATAAAAATGATTATGTTAATGTTTATGTTTATAATGATCCTTCTGGGGATCGAACTGTTCTTTGCTTTGATCGGAATGTTGTTCCGGATCGGATTCCGTCTCTGGCCGTTGTGGCTGCTTATGCTGCTGTTTCGAAGAAGGGATCGTTACTACTATTAAACAGAGTTTGAAACATCGTAATAAAACAGAAAAGCCATAGCGAGTACGGCTTTTCAATAGAAGGAGGATATATGTCTGCAAAGATCATACCGGGTACACAGATCGAATACGGAGACAGGGAAGATGCATTCTCGGTCTTAAGGCCGATGATAGAGATCACAGGAGGCTTTTCTCTCAGCCAGATCTGTAAGATCACCGGTCTGCAGTCTTCGACGATACAGAATTGGGTGAAAAGGGGCTTCGTTCCCCGGCCTGAAAAGAAGAAGTACTATGAACGTCATCTTTCCCGTATCCTGCTGATATCGGCTCTCAGGGATTGCATGAATATCGAGGATATCGGTGAACTGATGCTTCTGATCAACGGCGATGCCGATGACGAAAGCGATGATATCGTTTCTGAGACCAGTCTTTATGATTATTTCTGCAAGGCAGTTAAGAATCTCGATGAGCTTTATCTGGACAACGGAAAGATCGAAGAAGTCGTGACAGGCATCCTGTCGAATGAAGAAGAAAGGAACAGAGGAAAACTGATTTCTGCTTTGAAGGTGATGGTTTATGCCTATATCTCCGGAACCTGCATGAGGCAGATCAAGGAGAATCTTGACAGACTGAGAGGTGAATAGAGATGAAAAAGAATAAATTGCATTCATTCAGGATGATACTGGGGATCCTGTTTATCGTCCTGATCCTGTTTTTCTGTCAGTATCTTTGCTGCATACCTTTGAACTGGCATTCAGCCGGTTTCCTGTTTGAGCTGATGATCGTGCTTCTGATCGCTTATTTGAGCGTGGTCGGTTACAGCCCGGACACCAAGGACAAAAAGAAGATACTGAAACTATCGTATTTTCCGATCATAGTCATTGCGGCTTTTCTGATCCTCATACTGATCGGGACACCATATACCGGCGGTTTGCATAATTATAAGGGCCAGTCAAAAATAAAAGAGAGTGATTTCTCCGAGATCCCGCAATTCGATGCGACACAGGTTCAACTGGTCGACAAGGATACTGCTCAGCAGCTGGGAGACAGGGTCTTTGGCACCTTGGGTTCCGATGAAGTCTCGCAATATGCGGTAGGCGATGACTGGGTGCAGATCTCCATGAACGGTCGGCTCTACAGAGTCACTCCGATCGATTTCGGAGGACTGTACAGATATTTCGTTACAAAACAGACTCCCGGCTATATCGTAGTCGACTGCTATTCAGGTGAGGCAAAACTCGTAAGGAGTGAAGGCCTGAAATACATGAAGAGTGCCTATTTCTCACAGAATCTGCATCGTCATCTGTTCTTCAATGATCCTTTTGCCATATTAGGTTCACCGAAGTTCGAACTGGATGACGAAGGAAGGCCCTTCTGGGTGACGCCGGTCTTGAATGTGACCTGGGTAGGAAAAACACGGGATGTCAAAGGGATCTATGTGACCGATCCGACAAACGGTCAGGATACCTATTACGCAAAGGCCGATGTTCCTTCATGGGTCGACAATGTTTATCCGATCTCGGTGATCTACGATCAGTTCAGACAGACCAAGCGTTATGAAAACGGCTTGTTCAACTGGGCAAAAAAGGGTATCGTTGAATTCACAGATGATTATGCATATGTTCAATTTGATGATGATGTGCACATCTATACGGGTGTGACAAGCGTCGGAAAGGATGAATCCAATGTCGGATTTGCCTATGTGGACCTCAAAAGCGGCGAGATCAGTTATATAAGAAGAGCCGGTGCAGAAGAATATTCAGCCAGAAGTTCAGCGGAAGGCGCTTTGCAGCAATATCATTACACGGCGATCTTCCCGAGCATGGTCAATGTATCCGGCCGTCCGACTTATTTCATGGGACTGGTCGA
The DNA here is from genome assembly GCA_902795875.1 of uncultured Erysipelotrichaceae bacterium. Lineage (GTDB taxonomy): Bacteria > Bacillota_I > Bacilli_A > Erysipelotrichales > Erysipelotrichaceae > Colivicinus. The sequence goes on along the minus strand of CADBND010000164.1, from coordinate 624 downwards.
TGGTGCGAATCTGATCAAGAGTTACGCTTTTGTCAGCTATGAGAACTATCAGCTGGTCGCAACAGGCCAGACTGTCGATGAGGCTTACAACAATTATCTGAGGCTCACTTCTGCAGATGGAAGGGATGACGCTGATACTTCGGAAATGACCATTACAGTAGAGGATATTGAGATGGTTGTCAGAGATGGCAATACACTTGTGGTGATCCAAGATCCGGACGGTTCCATCTTCCATTACTCAATGGCGGACGGTGATCTGCGGATGTCTTTCGTCAAACAGGGAGATACTTTGAAAGTATTGAGCGATCAGGAAGGAAGGATCCGGCAACTACTTTCACTGCAGCATGCAGAGTAAACACATATAAGCCTTCGTTAGAAGGCTTTTTAAGTTGTATAATCTTTGTTATGAGATTGTTTGACTTTTTCCGTGAAAAAAAGGACCATGTCGGTCCTGTCGTTGATCTTCGGGAAAGATATCGTGTGGATGAACGTACTGCATATGATGGTGTGCCCACGATCTATTACGATATCCTTTTGCATGAAAACAAGCAGAAGGTGGGAACGATCGATCTGAGACTGACCGTGGAAGGAAACATGTACTATTACGGCCATATCGGTTATAAT
>CADBND010000163.1 GCA_902795875.1 uncultured Erysipelotrichaceae bacterium | reverse complement strand
GTTTCAATCCTGTACAGCATAAGCAGAGGATGATCGCCTGGTGTGAGGAAATGGGTTTTACGATCATAAACGATACGCTGCCGGGTTATCTGGAACCTTATCTGGGGAAGTGGTATTACCACATGGGTCTTCTTCCTTATTACCGTTCCAACGATATCGCGATCTATCAGGATTGCACGGTGCATATGTTTGTGTATCTTTGTGATCCTACATCCACTTCCTATGAGACGGAACTTGCCTATCTTCAGGAAAAGGGAAGGGTCGGCGATCCCGATCGTTTCAAGGCTTATCACTACGATATTGGAGAGGCTTTTCTGGGAAAGGGAAGACCTTATGAGAGAACAGGAAAGATCGTACCTTTTGCGGATGGAGAAGACATGGCTTTATACCGCGTCGATATTGTCGGAAAGGATGCGAGAGAAAATGTCTTCGATCTTTCTGAGAAGGATCTGAAATATGCTTTCTATACACCTGATCATATCGCTGTTGAAGCGGGATCGGATATCGCTTTCTGTGGAGTGGTGAAACCCTGGCAACTGGATAAGAAAGATGTGACTTTGAAGGAAGACAACACCTATATCGTGCGACACGATGTATCTCAGATCCGCTATACGATGGATGACGGAGATGAGAAGAAGATCGAGTATCGCGGTCTGCTGATGGAGAGGATCGATGAAGGATCGATCGGAGCGTCGGTCTACGAATTCTATAATCTCTTCCATGTGGACAGGGATCATAAAGGGAAAAGGATCATTGTGTCGATCGAGGCACTGAATGATAAAGGAAGGATCTGCGATCAGAAGATCGAACTGATCATGGATGTATTGTAGGAGATGACTATGGAATACATGAAGAAAAAGGAATATGAAAAACAGATCGCTGACAGCAGGGATGAACGGATGAAGTGGTGGCGTGAGGCACGTTTCGGAATGTTTGTCCATTTCGGCCTGTATTCACTTCTTGGCAGACATGAATGGGTCATGTCTATGGAGGGGATCGATAAGGAAGAATACGAGAAACTTGCGGATTCGTTTTTCCCGGAAGAAGGATGTTGCGAAAAGTGGGCGAAGCTGGCAAGGAAGGCCGGCATGAAGTACATGGTGCTTACGACGAGACACCACGAAGGTTTTTCGCTGTGGGATTCAAAGGTCAATCCTTACAACAGTATGAATTACGGCTGTCACAGGGATATCGTCAGGGAATTCGTAGATGCATGCCGGAAAGAAGGATTGAAGATCGGTTTCTATTCTTCGATCATGGACTGGCATCATCCCGATGGAGAAAAGTGTGAAAATGATCCTGAGGCCAGAAAGAGATTTCTGGATTATATCGAAGCTTTGAATACTGAGCTTCTTACCAATTACGGAAAGATCGATATCCTCTGGTATGATGTTGCCCAACCTATGGAATCGTGGGAGGCCTGGGATTCTCTGGCGAGGAATCAGCGTCTGCGGAAACTGCAGCCGGATATCCTGATCAATGACCGTTCCCGCCTCAGTGAAGATTTCGGAACACCGGAAGGAAAGATCCGGGTCATGGACAAGGACTGGGAAGCCTGCATGACGTTCAATGATATTTCCTGGGGTTATCTGGATGAGGAACAGGTACTTCCTTATGTTTATACTGCCGAGAGGATCCTTCGCATGTTGAACACGTGTGCATGCAACGGCGGGAATCTTCTTCTCAATGTGGGACCCCGTCCGGATGGAAAGATCCCTGAGGATGCGATAGGACCTTTAGAGAAAGTCGGTGAATGGCTTGAAAGAAACGGGGAGGCTTTCTATGGGGAACTTCATCCCAATCTTCTTTCCGGTTCCTGGTTCCGGGGTGGCAACGGCATTTCCGGGATCACCTACGGTAAAGATCTGAAATGTGTCTATCTGTGGAACTGGATCACGCCGAAGGATGGAAAGATGTACTTCTCAGGCGTCTTCACCAGACCGGTAAACGTGAAGAAACTGTCTGATGGAAGGGACGTGGAATTTGAATATCTGGATGATCACAGGATCCTGTTATCCGGACTGGAAAAGGACAGAGAAGAGATGGTTCCGGTCTATAAGATCGAATTCGAGGATGCCCTGGATTATCGGCCTTTCCACAAGTATCCACAGATCTGGTACTGAGGCGTTTGCAGTCTTTTATAAGCAGGTTTTTTTGGGATAAAATTAAGATAGAAAAATATAAATGAGTTCATATGCAGATCTGCTCATCACTTGGCAAGAGGTGCGACCATGACAGAAAAGAAATTCGATTTTAAAGAAGAGATGCTTCCGCTCATGAATGAGATCGGGAATCATATACCGGGCGGCTTTTTCATATACAAAGCGCAAGAGCCGGAGGAGCTGATCTATGCGAATCAGTGGGTGTTTGATATATTCGGCTGCAAGGACGAAAAAGAATTCCGGGAGCTGACCGGCTTTACATTCAAGGGAATGTTGCATCCGGATGATTATGAACAGGTCGCTTCTTCGATCGATGAACAGATCGCAGGAAACGAAGACAACAATGATTATGTCGAATACCGCATTATCCGCAAAGACGGAAGTATTCGCTGGGTGGATGATTACGGTCATTACACGGAGACCAGTGAATACGGCGGGATCTACTTCGTCTTCATTTCCGATATCACGGAAAAAAGAGAGACTCTGCAGAACGATATCGCGACACGTAACGCAGTGGTCGAAGCACTCAGCGAAGCGTATCATACCGTCTGGATGATCAACGATGTGGAAACGGAAAGTTTCTCTCTTTACAGCGGGGATCTGGCGGGAGACAGCATCCATTTCAATCCGATCCGGGATGCATTGACGAAGATGAAGATTCCCAGGCAAAGGAATACTATATCGATACGACAGTCGCGGAAAGCGACAGAGAACGTCTTCATAAGGAACTCAGCATCACTGAGATCGTTAAGAGACTGAATGAGAAACCCCAGTTCAATATCAATTATCTGAGGAAGATGGATGATGGATCGGAGCGTTATTTCCGTATCGAATTTGCCAAGGTCAATATGCCTAACGGCAAGATGGGTGTTGTTTGCGGATTCAAAGATGTCGATGAGGATGTCCGTCACGGACAGGCTGTGCAGAAAGCTTTGCGTGAGGGAAAGAAGGCGGAAGAAGACAGGACCCGTCTGATGGCGGAAGTACAGTCGGCTGCCCGTCTGGCCGATCTGATGGGTTCGGTCGCTTCCTTATTATCAAATATGCCGGCGATGAGTTTCTCAAAGGATGCCCAGACCGGAAAGTATCTTGCGTGCAATCAGGCGTTTGCGGATTATGCGCACAAGAAAGATCCCAACGGTGTCATCGGTTTGACGGACCATGATATCTTCGACAAACAGACGGCCGATCACTTTGTAGAGGATGACAAGAAGGCACTGGAACAGGATGAGCCTTACATCTTTTTCGAAGATGTTCCCGATGCAGTCGGAAATATGCGCTATTTGCAGACAACAAAGCTGAAGTTCACCGACAGCAACGGAAAACTGTGTACTTTGGGAATGTGCGTAGATGTCACGGAGATGTCCAAGGCCAAGGCAGCGGAAGCAGAGGCGAGGGTCAAACGGCAGGAGCTCGAGGAGAAACTTGCGCTGCATAACCGTCTGATCGAACAGGAAAAGAGCCGGGAACAGCAGAATCAGCTGATCACTGCTTTGGCTTCCGATTACTGGAGCGTATACTATATTGAACTCGACAAGGATGAGGGTGTCTGTTATCAGTCTCATTCAGGTATCAATGACGGTTTCAAGGTCGGTGACCGTTTCCGGTTTATGAAGTCCTTTACGGATTACGCCAACAGATATATCACCGATAAATATCGGGATGAATTTGTGCGTTTCATTCAGCCGGACAATATCCGCGACGGTTTGAAAGATCAGCGTGTCATCTCCTATATCTATATGGTAAACAGAGGTGGTCAAGAGACTTACGAGGTCGTCAAGTTTGCCGGAGTACGTCATCCGGAGGACCGCGACGATCATATCGTCCATACGGTCGGTGCCTGTATCGCGGATGTGGACAAGGAGACGCGTGCTTCCTTGCAGCAATCGCAGGCTTTAAATGATGCGCTCAAGAGTGCTGAACAGGCTTCCAAGGCCAAGACGGTCTTCCTCTCCAATATGTCTCACGAGATCCGTACGCCGATGAATGCGATCATCGGTCTGAACAATATTGCGATGAACGATCCCGAAGTTCCCGAAAAGGCAAAAGAGTACTTCGGAAAGATTGATGCTTCCGCAAAACACCTGCTGTCCATTATCAACGATATCCTGGATATGTCGAGGATCGAATCGGGCAG
>CADBND010000162.1 GCA_902795875.1 uncultured Erysipelotrichaceae bacterium | reverse complement strand
TTGAGAACCGGACCGAATATGCCGGAATGTGAGAAGATAATCGGTAGTATAGAGCATTTTTACGGTCATCTGGAAATAGAATGTAAAGGTCATTTAGGGTTGACATCAATTGAATACAAAACAGATGTAGAACCCAGAAAACAAGAGATTATAGATTTCTGCAAGAATATCTAAATATCTTTCAGTAAAATTATAATAGTTCTGTCACTATCAGAAGTTGGTGGATTTAGGCAGTGGGAATAAGGATTAGGACTCTGCCTTTATCTAGTATATGAGAATAGTAGCAGTAGAAATACGGATGCCTTCTTTTAGGAGGCTTCTTTTGTTCTGATATATAATATTTAAGTATGGATTATCAGGATATCAATATAGAGACGATAGAAAGATGGATCTCGGAAAATGATTGGGAATGGGGCAGACCGATCGATCATGAAACTTATCTGAAGGCTTTAAACGGAGAATGGTCGATCTTTCTTACACCCACAAAACCAGTTCCTAAACATTGGCTGAATGATCTGAAAGGAAAAAAGGTCCTGGGCCTGGCATCAGGCGGAGGCCAGCAGATACCTATACTGACTGCACTTGGCGCAAAATGCACGGTTTTCGATTATTCCAAACTGCAGCTTGATACAGAAAGAAAAGTAGCCGAAAGAGAAGGATATGAGATCTCCATTGTACATGGCGATATGAGTAAGAACCTTCCATTCAAGGATGAGGAATTCGATCTGATCCTTCTTCCGATCGCCGACTGTTATATAAGAGAAATGAAGCCGGTCTGGAAAGAATGTTTCCGGATACTGAAACATGAAGGAACTCTTTTGTCCGGTGTCGATCACTTCATCAACTTCATCGTTGATGAAAACGAAAAAGAGATCATCAATCATCTTCCGTTTGATCCTTTAGTCGATCCTGAACAAAGAAAACAGCTGGAAAAAGAAAGTTCCGGCATGCAATTCTCTCATTCATTGGAAGAATTGATCAATGGACAGCTGGAAGCCGGATTCATATTGAAAGAACTTTATGAAGATACCAATGGGGAAGGGCGATTGCATGAACTGAATATTCCTACCAGTCTGGCGATGTGCTCTTTAAAGCCCTGAAAGAAGGAGATATATGGCTTGGTTTGATGAAGCGATCTTCTATCATATCTATCCGCTGGGACTCTGCGGTGCTCCGCAGAAAAACGATTACGGACAGGTGTGTCACCGTTTGCAGTCTCTTTATCCATGGCTCGATCATATCGAAAAGACAGGTTTCAACGCTTTATATATAGGACCTCTTTTTGAATCGGTCGGTCACGGTTATGAGACGACGGATTATTACAAACTCGATTCCCGTCTGGGTGACAATGAAGATCTTAAAAAAATTGTGAAGGCAGCCCATGATAAGGGCATCAAAGTTGTGTTCGATGCAGTATTCAATCATACCGGCAGAGATTTCTTTGCGTTCAAAGATATCCGGGAAAACAGAGAACACAGTCCTTATCTTTATTGGTATAAGGATGTGGATCTGAATGGAAACAATGAATATAACGACGGCTTTTCTTATGCGAACTGGGGCGGATATGATCTGCTTGCAAAACTCGATCTGAATAATCCGGAAGTACGAAACTACATTTTCGATGTTGTACGATACTGGGTAAGAGAGTTCGACGTTGACGGCTTGAGACTGGATGCAGCGGACGTACTGGATTTCGACTTTTTGAAACAGCTGAGATCCATGTGCGATTCCATCAAAGAGGAATTCTGGCTCATGGGGGAAGTGATACATGGTGAGTATTACCGTTGGGTCAATCCGGAAATGCTTCACTCCGTGACTGATTATACGCTTCACAAAGCCTTGTATTCCGGACATAACGATCACAATTATTTTGAGATCGCCCATACCGTAAATCGTCTGATGCAGAATGGAAATGATATGAGACGTCTTTATTCGTTTGCGGATAATCACGATGTGGAAAGATTCGTACATTCCCTTAGAAACCGGGCGGATCTTCTTCCTGCCTACGTGCTTCTATTTATGCTTCCCGGTATCCCTTCGATCTATTACGGATCGGAATTCGGGGTAGAGGGAAGAAAGGAGAGATACTCCGATGCTTCGATCCGGCCTTACCTGGATCTGAATGATCTGCTTTCAAATGAAAACGATCTGTATAAACTGATCTGTGTTTTATGTTCTATCCATAAGAAGGAAAAAGCGCTTTCCTATGGAGAATACAAGGAATTGTCTCTTACAACGACATCCTTTTGTTTCGCAAGAGGAGAAGTGATCGTTACCGTAAACAATTCCGATGAGGATGCTTCTTTTAATGTAGCTGCCGATCGCAACTATGTTGGCTGTCTGGGGGATCAGAAAGTTGCTGTTCAGGATGGAAGGATCTATCTTGAAGTGAAAGGCCATGGTGGAGAGATCTGGATCCCGGATGATGAAAACAGAAGGGTATATGAACCGATCGATGTTCATTTCGAAACAGAAGATAAACTTTTTGATGACCGGCTTCCTGAAAGGGCGAGTCCCGGAAAGTCCTATGAAGAGATGTCTATCGAAGAATTGCAGGCTGAGATACTGGCCTGTATGGAAAGAAACGGCCCTTTGAATGATAGAATGATTAGGGATGTGAGAGAAAACGTATATCGCGATTCTTTATTGAATTGGGTGAGAAGCTTTCGATGAATATGGAGGTTCAAAATGAAAGATATCAATGATATGAGTGATCATGAATTATTAATGGAACTGGTTGCGGAAAAAAGAAGAAGAGACAAGATCCGTTATCTTAAACTTGCCTGTTACGGGGTCGTTTTTCTCTGTATCCTTTATGCCGGATTCAGATTTGTTCCAAAGGTGATGGCAGCGATCGATTCCTATAATCAGGTCATTGCGAAGTATGACGCTTTAGCTGAACAATTGCAGGGGACAAAGGATCAGATCGATGGGATCGCAAAACAGTTCGGAGACGGTACGATAGAAAAACTCAAGTCTCTGATCGATACGATGGGTTCTTTTTTGGAACGGATCGGATTTGGAGGATTCTGAGATGTTAAAAACAGGTACAAAAGCACCGGATTTCACTTTACCGGATCAGAATGGTCAAGCAAGATCTTTACAAGATTACAGAGGACAGAAGGTCATACTCTACTTTTATCCGAAGGATATGACCAGCGGTTGTACGAAACAGGCTTGCGCATTCGGAGAGCTTTATCCGCAATTTCGAAAGAAGGGGGCGATCGTTCTCGGTGTAAGCAAGGATTCCGTTTCTTCGCATAAGAAGTTTGAAGAAAAATATGGGCTTCCATTTATTCTTTTATCTGACGAAGAGAAGGAAGTCATTCAGGCTTATGATGTCTGGAAAGAAAAGAACAATTATGGCAAGAAGACGATGGGCGTCGTACGTAGCACGTATCTCATTGACGAAGAAGGCATCATCGTAAAGGCGTTCTCGAATGTGAAGGCAGCCGAGAATCCCGGAAAGATGCTGGAAGAACTGTAAAAGAAAACCGCAGTGAGATACTGCGGTCTTGTTTTATAATGGCGTGCCTAGCAAGACTTGAACTCGCAACCTTTTGGTTCGTAGCCAAACACTCTATCCAGTTGAGCTATAGGCACATCGCTTATATAGAATAACACTAAGTTTGTCTTTTTTCAATCGCTGTCGTTGAAAATATCCTTTAAAGATGTTAGTATACGTTTGTGTCCATGTAGCTCAGTTGGATAGAGCATCCGCCTTCTAAGCGGACGGTCGGGAGTTCGAGTCTCTCCATGGACGCCATTTCGAATCCGATCCTTTTTATGAAAGGATCTTTTTTATTCAAAAAAAGTCCCCATTGAATGGTATGGTGCCAAACACAGAGACGTATTTAAGGAAGAGATAAAACTTATAGTTCAATCAGGATATTAAGCTGCCCTTATTGCGGATCAACAACGATGTGTAAATGAGAAGACTTTTAAAGGGTCATTATAGGTGATTTTTAGAAACTGTTTTAAAAGAATCGTTCAATGATATCCGTCAGTTCCATCGCCAGCGTTATTAAGGCGACTGCGATCAGATACTTTACCGGCAACATTTTCTGAAACATAGCGCCATAGGCAAATGCCACCGGATACAGCAACATGTATAAGGCAAGCACCGCGAAGGAAGTTCGGATATACATGGCTTTGTTGAAGATGGCCATGACGATCAAGATGACGGTATCAACGACCAGCCAGGTGATGGAAGCTCTTCTTTCTTTTGCGCCTTGATCGCCACTGATGATCTCATCCCGTTCGTCGGGTTCATCATCGTTCAGCATGTTTTCGTTTGTGTTTCCTATAGTCTTTGTCCTGACTTGCTTCAGCTGATGAGCTTTTGAAATACTGCCGTTTCGCTTGTTTGGAGTTTGCCAATCCTGTGTCAGATCAAAATCCCAGACCGAAGTCCTGTTTTCACGCCTGATCTCCTCTGAGAGCCAGCCATCTCTGTCGTTTAATGATCTTATATCTTTTTTAAACATGTTATACCACTTATCTGAAATTATACTATGGTTGCGGAGTCTTTAT
>CADBND010000161.1 GCA_902795875.1 uncultured Erysipelotrichaceae bacterium | reverse complement strand
GCGTTAATTCTTTTTCTGACTCTTTGCTCGATTAACTTATCAAATGTATTGATTCTGACCAGTTTATAATAATCGGTTCCATCCTTCATCTCCCTTTTAAGGATTTCTTCATTCAGATATGTATGCAAACCTTTAAGAATATCTGATGTAACAATACACTCTGGTCTGACAGAAATATCTTTCATCTTTGCGGCCAAAAGATTGCAAGGAAGTATGGTGTTTCCGTTTTGAGCCTCTTTTTCCAAAACAGCGATCGCAATCGCTCTTATTCTCCTCTGGTCATTATCAGATGATAGTCTGCTTGGCTCCTCTAATGGATATTGTTTTGCCAGTTTTTCAACAGGGAATAGAGCTCTGTCGACTTTTTTGATTGAAAAAAACAGTTCGGCTTCAGATGTAGCCTCCTTAAGACGTGTCTTTTCATAAAGTACATACGGATTGTTCAGGATGTCTTCATCAGTAAAACCAAGTCCGCTTTTTTGCCTTTCTTCATTATTAAAGACCTTATATGCCTGATCTATAGATAAAGAAAAACGGCTTAAAAGCCTGAACAGCTTCTTTCTTTCTCCGAGATGATTCCAGCCGGCCTGAAATACAACGGGTATCTCTTTTGCTAACGACTTTGATAATACCGATCTAGGATCGTCAAACATCCTTTCAACAACGTCCCAAAGGTTATCGTTCTTATAGTTATCTTTAATCTCTTTCTCAATAAGGATTCCCTTGTTGATTCCAAAAGCGCACAGCATGGGCCCCAGACCCGGGAATACGCCTCTTTGGTCCCACACCTCTGATAGTCTTTCGTTAAGCCATTCAATAACGTTTGAATAATCCTTATTTAAACATTCACTAATGATTTTGAACGACTTTATACAAGACTCAATTACTTCAATTGCAGCATCATAGGAAACGTGTTCGGTCGCATAAGAGAACTCGTCGAACGCGTCGTCCGGAGCAAATACTGTAATATTGCGAATATCAAAGTCAGGATGATCATCAGCATATTTCATCATCTCGTTATATGGGATGATGAATCCGTCAGCATTATCTTTTCTGATTGAATGACAGACTCTTGTTTCCCAGGTCAGTGACCTCAGCGGCTTTTCGTCGGTGTGATTATGTTCAACTGCCGGCTCTACTCCGGTAATATGTCCGATTGCAACGACGACTCTTCTTGGCTCATCAATAAAAGGAACCTGCTTTGCGTAAGCGATACATAACGATTTGCCCGGAACAATGTCTCCATAGAAATAATCAAAAATAACTTTGTGGTTATCGGCGTCCTGTATCCAAGCGTTTTCAAAAGGCAAGACGGGCTCCCTTAATCCGTCGTAATCGACACCATAGTATTTAACTACATTCTGGATATTTTTATTTAACAGCCAATTAAAGGGTCTTGCAGAAAAAGAATATGGAGGAAAAACCACTTCTGTCTCATAGAAATGACTATGCGTGTCCGGATTATTCTCTTTATATGGATGTATCTCAGTAATTCTGAGTTCTTTTTCAGACATGAATGCAGAACTTTCCTGAATGCAGCTAAGATTGTTTTCGTAATTCTGCATGCATTGCCCGCAATTCTTAAGTTCAAATTCATCATTCCTGTTCTCCAAAATGTTCTTTAATCTCAAACAAGAAAGATTGTGGGCAGGATCCTTACATACGGTTCCATCCCATCCGTTATCATGCCACGGCACTCTAAAAGAAAAATGTTGTATCATAAGACAAGCTTCCTTAAACCTTAATTACATTATATTTCAGTTGAATCAGGGTTTCGTAAGCATCTTCATCCGTGGTTTTGAAGATTTCACCTATTTCTGCAAAACTCTCAACAACGGACCCCATCTCATCATATGGAACAATCAGTCTGAATTTTATGATGTCGCTTGGGTGATATTCAATTTTGATCTGTTTATCCAAATAGATAGAATTCAGATATCTTCCCTTTGTATATACGACATAACAGCCTTCTTCACTATCATCAACATCAAACAATGCGCTTCCTAAATAAATAACCTTGAGCTTTCCTTCGTCGCTATTTTCCTTTATCGAAAAATCCTCCGGATCAAATTCATCTTCCATCTGATTCTTCAATTGCAGCAGTTTTCTTGTTAAGCCTTCTTTTTTGGGCTGTGTTTTGTTGATAACGGGTTTTATATCATCGCCTTTGGCGTTGCTTAAATGTACCTGGATATCAACTGCATTTTCTTCAGATCTGATTTCATATATCATTTCCGGTTCAGAGTAAATGTTAACACTTTGATGGCCGGTGACGAATGCGTTGTCCTCGAAGTAGCTTGAACTGTTGAAAATCGTCCTCTCTATTTCCTCGGAACTGATTTCCATATAGTCTTTGGTGCTGCTCAGGATCGATTTGACTTTATTCAGTACCGTTAAATTGTTGATCCCCTCGGCCTCATCATTCGGCATTACAACAAAAAGATAATCGCGCGCTCTGCTCAATGCAACGTTAATAATGTTCAGCCTGTTTACAAACAGGTTTTCACTCTTCAGCTTATTGCCGGGCGTATTGAAAACGCACACCATGATATCGCATTCATCTCCCTGAAAGTTGTGTATCGTTCCAGCCTGAATTCTTATGTTTCGTGGTGTTTCGACATTGGCGAGCAGTTTCTTGATAATGTCTGCTTGCGCTCTATAAGGGCTTACTATGCCTATAGATATCTCTTCGCTGTTGTGCTTGGAAATCTCTTCTGAGATATGATTTACAAATTCATACACAAACAAAGCAGAATAAATATGATAAGAGCTTGAAATGAGTTTCTTGCTGCTGTAAATACTCTCGTATTTACTGACAGGGTACTTGATCATGTTGATGCTTGCAAAGTTAAATTCATCTCCGAAATCGATATGTTTCTTATCGGATGCAGTTCTGTCATGCTTTAACACCCCGCCATAAGTAAGTGTTCCAAAGATGTTGCCTATAGAAGGAATGCTTCTGTATTGCGTGGTAAGTGTCTTGATTTTGTAATTGTACGGGTTTGTTTTTGGCTTGCTGAAAGAATTGAGATTTACCATTTTGTATATGTTCTCATCTTTCCACATGTCTACATAAACGATCGGTTCAATCTGGAACGGATCTCCGGCAATAACGAATTTTTTTGGATGGCTTTTATATAACGGATAAACAATATAGGCAAGAGATATCATGGAAGCCTCATCTATGACGATATAATCCCAGTTCACATCTCTGACCATGTAATTTTCCTGATTGCCAGGTATAAAGAAATCATAAGAAAACCTTTGTACTGTCGTGACGGTAATGCTTTTTTTATAACTCTTTATATCAACATGTTTATCTTTGTAAAGATAGCTCTTTTCGATTTCGGGATCATAAGTAAGGCCAAATCTAATAAGCCACTCCTGATATGAATCATCCTCCATCAATGAACAGATTCGATTAACAACGACATCTGCCGCCTTGTTGGTCGGAGTTAAAACAAGAATGTTTGATTTTTCGCCCTTCTCTTTCATCAAAGGAATAAGTACTTCCTTAGCCAGATAGGTTGTCTTGCCGGTTCCCGGAGGGCCGAAGACAAATTCTATGTTTTCCGGGAGTAGTGACTTCAGATTGTCTTTTTCACTAAATCCAAGTTCATAGTATCTGTCTCGTAATTCTTTTAATAAGAATACTGGATTTTTTACTTCCAGTCTTGCCGATACCACTTCGTCAAGCTTGATTCCTTCCAGTTCTTTTGCTGATCTGAGTTTTGCTCTTACGACAAAAGACTGAACACTCAGCGCCTCAACAAAAACACTCTCTGTTTTACCTTCAAAATCCAGGAACAGAGGTATGTCGCTTAACTCTTCTATCTCCGGATTGATGTGACTGAACGGTTGTTCCAGTATTATTGTTTTTTCTGAATTCTCTTCTTTTCTTGCTTTCCCGAATCTCAGATACGTTGTCTTTAGATTGTCCGAATCCCCTCTTGCGTGCATTTCAAGATTCAGCAGGCATTTAAACCATTCGTATGAATACTTATCAGCCTCTATTGCCTTTTTCTGCCATTCCTCATCTTCACTGATTCTCTCAATTTCTAATGCGCTCTTCTTTTTCTTTTTGTCGATTTCATTTTTATAGTCGACAGCACGTTTTATGTAATCATCTTCATCCTGATCATCATCCTGAACTGTAAGATCATCGACATCCAGCTCTCCAGAAGCGATTTTCTGTCTGTTCTTTTCTATGTCTTTGTAGACGGTTTTAGTCTGATCTTCCGTTTTTTTATCAAGAACATCTTCAACATCTATTTTTTCATCATAGCCTTGATCAGAGATACCGGCGGACCTTGTCTTTCTGTGTCCGGCGAGTTTTATGACATTAAGCACTTCATCCATGCTCATATTAAACTCTTCACACAGTTTCTCGATTTCGCTTCCTCTTTCTAATCTTTTCCGTTCTTCTTCAGTCAGATCTGCATATCTGCTGTCTTCCATTTCTAGGTACTCAATAAGTATTCTGGCACCTTCGCTATGTAAGTCATAATCTAAAGCCAATTCATCAGCGTTTCCATTTGCCGGTTCAATTCGTTCTTTTTGCTTGTTGAACACCCACTGTAGGCCAAATAGATCGTTGCCGTCTTTTGATGTAAACGAAAAATAATCGTCAGTCTTCCGTGTTTTGCTTGGCCGATAAGTATACCTGCCAGTCAATGGCAAATAAAAGAAATGCTCTTTTTCTATGGTCTTTACAAGAAGATTCCAGCATAAGACAGATCTGTCATAATCGTTATCCTCAATTATTCTGGATAGACAATTCTGTAATCCATCAATATAAGGCATCTTCCATGAGGGTTTACTGTTAGGATTATTATGAATTGGGAAATCTATTTCATATTCTTCGTCGTATTCCCTTGCTTCTTTTTCTGTTAGTTCTTTGTCTCCAAACTTGATGGTTTCTCTGCACCCTATCTCTCTAAGAAACTCGATTTTGCTTTCTCTCCTGTTATCATTGATCCATGAGCCGTTTATAAACGGAATCCCATTGCAGCCTTCAAAATATGCGAGTAATTCAGAGGTTGGCAAATACACGTTTTCCGGGATTTCCGGTTTGCACACTATTTCTCCGTCGATCTCACACGATATAAACTCTTTATTTCTTAAAACAGCAACCAACTCTTCTCTTTCGCTTGCCGAGCAATCTTCATAATAATTAAAAATATAATTAAAATCTCTGGAATTGATCGCAGATCCGTTTTCACATTTTTTGAGGACAACATTGTATATGTGGCTTAATCTGGAAGGCTCCTTTATCCCGAAATTTTTAATGAATCGTTCAGAATTTTTGTCTTTCAACAAATCTCTGGAAATAGTATTGTATTCGTCATCATAATCACCAGTAGGAAGAAACAGAATTTCTTGATTATTATCGTCAAAGGCTGCTGTCGCTTTATTATTTTTGTCGAGAAAAATCTTTGCTTTTTTAATGAATGATTCTACAGATTTTTTCTTTTCATCAATAAACTCATAAAGCTCTTTTATCCATCCAACATCATGGTTTTCTAGAATAAACCCAAAATTCTCGTTTGTTAATATCTCTCTCAATTCAACCGTTT
>CADBND010000160.1 GCA_902795875.1 uncultured Erysipelotrichaceae bacterium | reverse complement strand
GATATCGTATTCGATCTATATAATATGGGCAGTGATTCTTCTGTTGATATCTATAACAACATCGTATGTCTGAAGGATGCCGATTTTTCGATGGATTGTAACGGGATCATCGTTGCCGGCGCAAAAAGATCCAAGTCACATCAGGCTACGCATTGTCTGACGATCGACGATCCGAAAAGAGCGCGTGTCTTACCAGTATTGAAGATCGATGAAAACGATGTTGAAGCTTCGCATTCTTTGGCTTCGGGAACGATCGATGAAGAAGTACTTTTTTATATGAATTCTCGCGGTTTGGGAAAAAAGGAAGCACTTGAACTGATACTCAAATCTTATCTGATGCCTTCGGATGATTTCTATGAAGGCTTTGAAGATGGAAAACTGATTCAGGAAAGAGCGATTAGAAAGGTGGAAGAGATATGTTCGATGTAGAAAAGATCAGAAAAGACTTTCCGATGATCGTGAACAATCCCGATCTCATCTATTTCGATTCGGCTGCGACTTCTTTTAAGCCAAAATGTGTCATCGACGAGATCGTAAACTATTACGAACATGAAAACACCAACATCCACAGAGGTGATTACGATATCTCGTTCCGTGTTTCCAAGGCATATGATGATACGAGAAAGACTGTTGCTTCATTTATTAACGCAAAAGATCCGAAGTCTATCGTATTTACTTACGGTTCATCTTCCTCTTTAAATACTGTCGCGATCAATTACGGAAGAAAGTTTCTGAAGAAAGGTGATGTCGTTCTTACTTCACAAGTCGAACACGCTTCTGACATCCTTCCCTGGTTCAAGGCGTGTGAAAACAGCGGAGCGAAGATCTCTTATGTTCCGTTCCACAAAGACGGAAGTTTCGATCTGGAAGAATACAAAAAGTGTTTTGAGAAAGAAAAAGTGAAGATCGTCGCACTTCCTCATGTTTCCAATGTCTTAGGTTATATCTATCCGATCAAAGAGATCTGTGCGATCGCTCATGAAAATGGAGCTGTCGTTTCCGTGGATGGTGCACAAAGCGTTCCACATATTAAAATCGATGTTCAAGATCTTGATGTGGATTTCCTTTCCTTTTCTTCTCATAAAATGCTGGGTCCGGCCGGTGTTGGCGTTCTTTATGGAAAATTCGATCTTCTGGATCAACTTGATCCGATCTTTTACGGGGGTGGGGCAAATGCACGCTTCTATGAAGATGGAAGCATCATATTGCAGGAGACGCCGGAAAAATTTGAAGCCGGAACACCGGATATCGAAGGTGTTCTTGGATTGAAAAAGGCGATCGAATATCTCCAAAGCATCGGAATGGAAGAAATCGAAAAATATGGTGAAGAGCTTTCCGATCACTTCATTTCCAAGCTTGAAAAACTCGATAACGTCGAGATCTACAACAAGGATGCGAGAACGGGTATCGTCACCTTCAATGTGAAGGGGATTTTCGCGCAGGATGCCGCCTCTTATTTCAATTCTCTCGGTATTGCCGTGAGGACCGGGAATCATTGTGCGAAACTGCTTCACAATATTATTGACGTCAATGAAACAATACGGGCTTCCATGTATCTTTACAATACAAAGGAAGAGATCGACCGTTTTATCGATGTGATTAAAGATACGACGATAGAGAAATGTGTGGATAGTATATTATGATGGACAAGCAGCTAAAAAGAGAGATCATGTTGGATCACTATAACAATCCCAATAATAAGAAGAAAGTGACAGATGACAGATATCTGTGGGTTCATAATGCTTCCGAATCCTGTATCGACGATATCACAGTATACATGCTTGCAGAAGATGGGATCATAAAAGATGTGAAATTCGACGGAATAGGTTGTACGATCTGTACCGCTTCCACGGATATCATGTGTGACCTTGTGACCGGAAAGAGCTTTTCTGAAGCCAGGCAGATCATCAATGAATATTACAAAATGGTCGATGAAAAACCATTTGACGAAGATGCGCTTGAGGAGGCCAATGCCTTTGATACGCTGTATCAGCAGGCAAACCGTATCAAATGCGGTACGATAGGCATTCATGCGATCGAGGAGCTTATCAATGAATACGAAAAATAAGGATATCTTACAGTCTCAGGACGAATATAAATATGATTTCAAAGACAGGGATGTCACGATATTCAATACCGGTAAAGGATTGAGCGAAGAAGTCATACGCGAGATCTCTGCTGCGAAAAATGAACCGGATTGGATGCTGGAGATCCGTTTGAAAGCCTATCATAAGTTTCTGGAGTTTCCATTGCCAGAATGGGGTCCTGATCTCAGCGAGATCGATTTCAACGATTTCACTTATTACAAGAAACCTTCGGAAAAAGTCGAAAAGAATTGGGAAGATGTTCCGGAAACGATCAAAAATACTTTCGAAAAGCTGAAGATCCCTGAGTCAGAACGAAAATTTCTCGCCGGTGTTTCGACCCAATACGAATCCGAAGTTGTCTATCACAACATGCTGGAAGAAGTTGAGTCGAAAGGCGTCATCTTCTATGATACGGATACAGCATTAAAGAAATGCCCTGATCTCTTCAAGGAGTATTTCGGCAAGATCGTTTCTTATGCTGACAACAAGTTTGCGGCACTCAATACTGCTGTCTGGTCAGGCGGTTCTTTCATCTATGTTCCCAAAGGAGTCAAGCTGGAAAAACCGTTACAGTCCTATTTCCGTATCAATTCCGATCAGATGGGACAGTTTGAAAGAACATTGATCATATGTGATGAAGGTTCTGATCTTCATTATGTCGAAGGTTGTACAGCGCCGAAGTATTCCAACGACTCCTTACACGCTGCTGTAGTTGAGATCTTTGTCAAGAAAGATGCGAAATGCCGTTATTCAACTGTTCAGAACTGGTCGGCTAACATACTCAATCTGGTAACGAAACGAACGCTCGTTGAAGAAAACGGCGTTATGGAATGGATAGATGGTAACATCGGTTCTCATATCAATATGAAATATCCGGCCTGTATCCTCGCAGGGGAAAATGCGAAAGGCGTATGTATCTCCATCGCTGTCGGCTCCAATAAACAGATACAGGATGCCGGAGCGAAGATGATCCATCTGGCTCCGCACACTTCTTCAACGATCATATCCAAGTCGCTTGCGCGTACCGGAGGTAAGGTCAATTACCGCGGCCTTGTGTCGATGTCTTCCAAAGCGACACATTGTAAGGCAAAAGTTGAGTGTGATACGTTGATACTGGACGATATTTCCGCATCGGATACGATACCGACAAATATCATTTCCAACAGCACATCGACGATCGAACATGAAGCGACTGTTTCCAAGATCTCGGAGGAACAATTGTTCTATCTTATGTCAAGAGGTCTGTCGAGACAAGATGCCACGCAGATGATCATCCTCGGTTTCATCGAACCGTTCACAAGAGAACTGCCGATGGAATATGCGGTCGAACTCAATCAGTTGCTTAAGATCAATATGGAAGGAGCTATCGGTTAGCTCCTTTTGTTATAATAAAGGCATGTATCTGACCGAAGTCTATGTCACCAATGCAAGTTTGAATGTAAACAGGCCTTTTACATATTATTCCGATGAAAAGATCGAGGAATACACAAGGGTAAAGGTCCTTTTCAACCGTGCACATAATATCGGGATCGTATCTTCTTCCATATACAGCGACAAGACTTTGGAAGAAGTCTCAAAAGAAAAGGGATACAGATTGCAGAAGATCATCGATGTGATCGATGCACAGCCTGTCATTTCGAAGGAATTATTTGATCTGGCTTTCTGGCTTTCCAGGACGACCATCTCGCCTTTGATATCTTGTCTCAATTGCATGCTTCCGAAGGCGTTGAAGACTTCAAAAACTCAAAAAGGACCGAAGACGCAGATCCGATTGAGAAAAATAAACGGTGTTTACGATCTGACAAAAAGACAAAATGAAGTATATGATTCCTTATACGATGGGATGTTGCTTTCGGATGCCCGGAAGATATCTGTTTCTATCGTAAACAAGCTTCTGGATATAGGTGCCATCGAAGGATATGAAGAAGAATCTTCCTATACAAACACAAGCATTTCACGGACTTCTTTTAAAGATCTGACAAAGGAACAGAAGATGGCTTATGATTCTGTGATCTCCACCGACAAGATGGCATCACTTCTTTTCGGAGTTACCGGTTCGGGGAAGACTGAAGTCTATCTTCATTTAGCAAGATATTATCTTTCTTTAAACAAGGAAGTGCTGATCCTTGTTCCGGAGATCTCCTTAACACCGCAGATGATCGAAAGAGTAAAGCAGCGCTTTGATGATGTTGTTTTCTATCATTCTGAATTATCCGATCAGGAAAGATATGAACAATACAAGAGGATCCGGGACGGGGAAGTCAAGATCGTCGTCGGAACCCGTTCTTCCATTTTTCTTCCTTTCCATGATCTTGGCCTGATCATCATCGATGAAGAACACGATCAGTCTTACAAACAGGATAATGTCCCTTGTTACCACGTACGAAATGTTGCCTTCAAAAGAGCGCTCGACCATAAGGCAAAAGTACTACTTGCTTCTGCAACTCCTTCTCTGGATTCCTATACCAGGGCTTTAAGAGGAGATTATCAGCTTCTGGAACTGAAAAACAGAATCAATCATTCTTTTCCGAAGATCGAGATCATCGATCTTAATGCACAGATGAAGAAAAGAGATCCTTATATCATTTCCAAACCCCTTTATCAGGAACTATCCGCATGCATGGAGGATCACAAACAAGCTATTATCTTACTGAACAGAAGGGGATATTCACCGATTGTCAAGTGTTCCGAGTGCGGCTCGGTGCTTATGTGCAGCGATTGCGATTCGCCTCT
The DNA here is from genome assembly GCA_902795875.1 of uncultured Erysipelotrichaceae bacterium. Lineage (GTDB taxonomy): Bacteria > Bacillota_I > Bacilli_A > Erysipelotrichales > Erysipelotrichaceae > Colivicinus. The sequence goes on along the minus strand of CADBND010000160.1, from coordinate 1,813 downwards.
CAATTATCATAAAGATGAAAATGTTCTGAAATGTCATCAATGCGGTCGGATATATAAAGTACCCGACAGGTGCCCGAACTGTTCGAACAGAACTTTGGTTTTTTATGGCTTCGGTACGAAGAAAGTGGAAGAGGAGCTGCTGAAGCTTTTCCCGAATCATTCAATTGAGAGGATGGATCGAGATTCGGTGTACAGGAAAGGCGCTCATGAAGCGATTCTGAAACGTTTTGAAAGACATGAGATTGATATCCTTATCGGTACACAGATGATCGCCAAAGGGCTCGATTATCCCGACGTGACTTTAGTCGGTATATTAAATGCCGATGCCGGTCTGATGCATCAGGATTACAATTCCGCAAAGACTACTTTCGATTTGCTCATGCAGGCCTCTGGAAGATCCGGCAGGGCGAAAGATACAGGGAAGGTCCTTATTCAGGCTTTCAATATCGATCATTATGCTTTGAAAGCAGTCCTGTCACAAGACTATAATTATTTTTATAATATAGAGATGAATTACAGACATAAGGCGAATTATCCTCCTTATTCGCATATCATCGAGATCTTATTGACAGATATGAATGAGGCGAAGGTACTTCGCAGTGCCAATACGCTCTATGAAAAGATCGAAAAGCTCCCTTACAGAAGCTATCGGCCTTATGAACTGGGGAGACATCAGAAACACTTTCGTTATCGTGTCCTGATCATGGACAAAGATCTGCTTGGAATGTTGCGATCTTTACAGAAGATCGTGGATGAATACATATCCTTATCCAACGTTTCCCGGATCCGGGTCGATATCGATCCTTTATACCTCGAATAGATATGAATCAGCGTGAACTTGCTTTAGAGATCCTATATAAGACGATCAAAGAGGAATCCTATTCCAATCTTTTGATGCGTTCTGAACTGAATAAGATCTCTCCTGTAAAAAGACCTTTTGTGACAAATCTGGTGAATGGCGTATTACGCAATTATGAATTTCTTTCCTTTCAATTTGAGGATCAGATCGAACAAAAGACCTCTTTGAGATGCCGGCTCATTCTGTGCATGGCACTTTTTGAACGTTTTTATTTCCATGAGAAAGATTATGTAGTCAATAATGAATATGTGGAACTGGCAGCCAATCGTTACGAAAAATCTTTCGTGAATGCTTTGCTTCATAAGATAAAGTATCTGAATCCGGCAAACGAAGAATATATCCGTTATTCTCTTCCGGAATGGATCTATAAACTTTTGAAAGCACAATATGAAGAAGATGATCTTTTGAAGATTATGGAAGTTTATCACAGGATCCCGCAGACCTGTTACCGAATAAACAGAAAAAAATGCGACAGAAAGATGCTGGAAGGATATAATATCGAATTCATCGATGATAATGTATTCCGTTCTTCTTCGAACCTTTTGAACAGTGATCTTTATAAAGAAGGGTGTTTCTATGTTCAGGATGGCAATTCCGCTTCCTTATACAGGCATCTTGATCTTAAGGAAAGTGACACGCTTCTTGATGTGTGTTGTGCACCTGGCTCAAAACTGTTCAACTGTCTGGATATCGTTGCGCAAGAGAATGCATACGGAAATGATCTTCACGCTTCCCGAGTAGAGCTCATCCGAAAGATGGGAAAGAAACTCGGCTATGAGAAATTCCATCTTTCCAATTACGACGGCAGGGAACTGAAAGATAAACTGAATGTGACTTTTGACAAGATCCTTCTTGATGCGCCTTGTTCGGGCTTGGGAGTCATTGGCAGAAAACCGGATCTGAAATTCCATATAAGACCGCAAAGTCTGGATGAACTGCAGAAGCTGCAGCTTG
>CADBND010000159.1 GCA_902795875.1 uncultured Erysipelotrichaceae bacterium | reverse complement strand
ATGATGAGAGCTTTATAAACATATAAAATATCTCCCATCATTCAAGCTTTAGCACCTTCTTACTTCGTAAGGGTTGCTGTACGATCGCAGAGCTTGTCTCTCCCGTACTCTTTATGGTTGATTTCAATATAACACATTTTTCTGCCCTTTCATGTAGAAAATATGTCAGAAAGTAAATAGCCTTAATTATCCGAACGATCCATCCATGTTATAATCGCTTTGAAGATATGAAAGACAAAACCATCATCACTTTTCACAGCGGTCTGGATACCATAGGCGGCGTCATCATGGAAGTACGATACAACGATGACAGAGCCTTTTTTGAAGCCGGAACAGCCTACGATCCCGCGTTTGACATATTCGACGGAAAAGTCAACAGGAGAAAGGATCATATCTCGGATCTTCTTTGGATCAATGAGATCCCTATGATCGACGGGGTCTACCGCAAACAGGATATTGACGAAAGATTCCCTTTTCTGTTGCCTGCAGACGGATACGCTATCCATGAACAGGCTTTTTTCATCAGTCACCTGCATCTCGATCATATGCGCATGATGGGTTTGATCTCACCGGAGGTCAAAGTCTATCTCTCAAAACCTGCCCAGATCCTGGAAAAGGCTCTGGAAGATGTCGGACAAGGTGTCGAAAACATCCGTAGCAGCTATACGGATATGACTGACGACATGGAGGTCGGAGAAATAAAAGTTCATCGTTTCATACTGAACGATGACTCCTATCAGGATTATTCCTTTTATATTGAAACGCCCGACCTGAAGATCCATTACACGGGCGATGTGTTCGTATACGGAAAATACAGGGACAAGATCCTGAAAGAGATCGCCTGGCTCAATAAAGCCAGGCCGGACATCCTGGTCTGTGAAGGGACGAGGTTTCCAAAAGACATGGATCCCGATAAAAGGATCACGCCCTCTTTTGAACCCAAAGACGGTCTCATCACCTATGACCGGCTCAAAGAAAGAATGAGTGAAACGATAGCAAAACACAAAGGGCTTATCCTTTTCAATTATTATGAAAGAGAGATGAGCGACGTCCTGCTTTTCGAAGAACTTGCAAAAAGGAACGACAGGATCCTCGTCTATGAACCGGAAAGTGCACATCTGATCAATTCCTTCTTTAACAGAAGTGTATCCATGCTCGTCCCCGATACATATGATAATAAACCGGAATATCTTGAAGAGATCCTGTCCCGCAATATAGTTCTTGATAAGGAAGAGATCCTCTCACATCCGCAAAGATATATGGTGCAGAACAGCTACCCCAATCTCATGGAACTGCTCGATTACAAAAACTGTGATCCTTTATATATGCATCATTCGGGCACTCCTTTAGGAGACTTCGATCCCAAAATGACCAATCTGAAAACCATGATCGATCTCTGTCATATGCAATACACAAAGACATATGAGGGAGGAGACGGCTATTTCTCTGCGCATGCCGAACATTATCAGATCCTTTCCTACATTGAAAAAGTGAATGCGAAACTGGTGATCCCCTGCCACACATTGAACAGGAAGGCAATGATCGCCAATCTGAAACACCCATACTTCTATGCCTTGGAAAAGGTATCCTATATCTATGATGAAGAAAACAACACTCTGGAGGCCCTCCATGAATGATACGATCCTTCACTTCTATCGCGGGACCAAAGGAATGGGCATCGTCATATCCCTGACATACGGACATGAGCGTATCATCCTCGACTTCGGAGCTCCTTTCTCACCTTTGAGTGAGATCTACGATGGGACGGTACGCATACGCAACGAAAACAAGGTGACTGATGCCCTATCCATAGGCAGGATACCGGAAGTACCCGGTGTCTTTTCCATAGAAGATCTCAAAGACTATCCGTTCTTATCCTATGAAGAATGCGATCTCAATACGGCCGTTTTCATCTCACATTTACATCTTGACCACATGTCCGAGATCGATAAACTCGCCCCTGAGATCCCCGTATATATTCATGAAGACGGAATAAAACTCTACGAAGCCCTGTATCACACAGGACTTCAGGAGAACTTCCGCTCCTGCCATTCCTTTTCCTATCAAAAGCAGATGCAGATCGGAAAGATATGCATCACACCCTTCTTTTCCGATCATCCCTGTCCCGGATCTTCCGGCTTTCTGCTAAAAACACCGGATGCGACAGTTTATTACAGTGGAGATATCCGCTTCCACGGAATGAAAGCCGAAGAAGCTTTCTCTGTACTCGATGATCTGGAAAAAGAAAAGATCGACCTGCTTATCGTGGATGCCACAACGACATCGCCAAGCGAATTCCATCTCGATCCATCTCTCTATTCCTTTCCTTCGAAACACCTTCTGCCCGGAAGCGTGAGCGAACAGAATATCTATGACCATATCTTTTCAACACTGAAAGGATATGACGGGATAGGCGTATTCAACCAATACGAACGTGATACCTCTATGATGAAACACATGATCGAATTAGGGAAAAAGCTGGACCGCAATGTGTTCTTCGAACCTGAATTTGCCTATATCCTGAAACAGATGCACGGTATCGAAGTTCCGGTCCTGAATGAAGCAGATATCAAAGAGATCCGGAAACATCCGTCGAAATATCTTTTACAGAATTCCTATCGGAATATCCTGGCTCTTTCAGACTTTGACGGTATTGAAGGAGAATACTACCACCTGTTTGGCGAACCCCTTGTGGAAGGCACAAAGAACTGGAACGTGATGCGAAACGTCGTCGAAAAGCTTCACTGGCGTTTCCATTCCTTCAGCAATCTTTATTCCTTTTCCCACGCTTATCCTAACCAGCTTGCCTACATGATCGAAAAGATCGGAGCGAAGTCTGTCGTGGCAGTCCATTCGAAGCATCCGGAAAACCTTCCTTCTTCCAAAAGCGATCAATTCTTTCCCCGGGAAGATAAGGATCATCTTCTCAAAAACGGAGAACTCACAGAAATATAAAAGAAACAGGCAGATGCCTGTTTCTGTTTATATCAGAATATGTGTTTACAAATAGACTTCAGCAGCCTTTTCTTCCGCTTTTGTGGTCTGCGATCGAGCAGGCATTCGCTGTACCATACTCGATCAGTCCGGCATCGGCCGGATCGATCGAAACAGTGCCATCCTCCAGAATAAATGCCGGTACGCCTACATCTCCGATCTGCTTGCAATGATCGAAAACAGGGCTCGTATCACGAAGCCGCATAAAAGCACTCAGATTACGGATGTTTTCTCCTATATTGATATACTCAAATTCGTCCTCACGCCCCTTGATCTGTTCGTATACATAATCGCAATAGGGGCAAGTCGGCATTCCATAGATTTTTATCATTCTTTATTCCTCACTTCCATCTACTCACATTATAATGCAATAGCTTCTAACAGAAAGGATCTACGCTCTGATACATTCTTTGATGGAAGAGATCTTCTCAGCGGGCGATCCTTCCGTATTCCTGCCCCATCTGAAGCTGTTTTCCTTCCACATCGGAAAGATGGAAATCCAGATCTTCGCTGAACAGCATCACGATATCACTTCCGCTAAACAGGAAATATCCCAGAGGATCTCCTTTACTGACTTTTTTGCCGGGAACAATATCTTCCTCGAAATTCACTGAAGAGACCTGACACATCCCGACCGGAACCACCGCAACATAACCCCCGCCATCCATCTCTATGATGACGACGCCTCTGGTCTCAATGGATTGCCAGCCGAAAGTATCAGAACCATATTCGACATAATGGCCTGCTTCCCTGTCCCAGGTGATCACACCGCCCGGAGCATCATCCTGGCGGATGAGAAGGACTTCCCGGATCGTGCCGGAAACCGGAACGTGATATCTGTGATAATCGTTGATATCCAAGAAGGTATGGCTCATCGTCCCCTTCGCAAAACGGTCCGCATAAGCACTTCCCTTCAGAAGGACAGATACATCTTTCAGTCTGCCCGTCTTAATAACAGTCCCGTCTTTTTCACCCTCATTTTCAATGATCCTGTTATCTTCATCGATCTTCCAGATGCCCTGAGGCTGCGAATCGGCAGGAGAGACCACGATACCCGCATCATCCGGTGAAGCGATCGGTCTGATCGAGGGATCCTTCAGTTTTCTCGCGAAGAAATCGTTGAAAGACTTCCAGTTGGAAGGATCTTCGTAAGTGCCGTCGTCCATATGAAAATCCGGATTCTGAAGCGCCGTCTGATAGTATTCTTCATTCCAGGATGCTTCCGTACTCAAAAACTGCCCGGAGACCGATAAGAAACCGATAAACCAGCTGCGAAACGGCTCATGATACATCAGCGAATTATGATAGTATCCTTTATCGCTCAATTCCTCCAAAGGCTGATCACAGATGAAATAGAGACAGCCCATGCCCTGATCGATCCGATCATAAAGAGAGGAATAACCCTCTGAAGGAGAGATCTGCCAAGGCATGCACAAACTGCAGCGATCGACGAAATCGTAATAGGAATCCAGATCCTTTACCGGCTGGGTATCGGGATCAGGGTTGAGCTCAACAGCCTGTTCAATCGATCTTTCCAGCATACGTTTCAGATCAGGATCATGCTCAACGATCCGTATCAGTTCCCAGGTGATCTCTTCATGCGAATCATCCCGGATCAGATCCGTAGTCTGATCTTTTGTTTTTTCCTGTGCATCCTCTTCTTCACCAGAAGGAGCGACACCCTTCTTCTGGCAGCCTGCAAGCTGGCACAAAAACAAAAGGATCAGGATAGCTCCTTTACGAAGCGTATTTCTCATTTTTCTATCTCTT